>CAZAPQ010000115.1:0-7019 GCA_964487415.1 uncultured Candidatus Bathyarchaeia archaeon
TAAAGTTTCCTCTACCTCTTATCCTAAGCAGCATTTCTCTTACCATTTTAACTGTTTCGCCAACCTCTTCTTTCCTTAAGTTGTCCAAGTCTAGGAGATTAGTAATATTCTGGTAGTGCTTTGGCTTTCTCTTCTCTGCGCCTTCAAGAAAGCTTAGAAGGCAGGTGAAGTCCAGCGCTGATTTTTCCATGGAAGCCCTTAATATGGCATACTTTTCTATGGCGATTGTGGCCAGGCTTTTAATATAATGCATGGCCTCGGCGAATTTGTTTGAGGCTATTAGGGATTCAATGCGGAATACGGCTCCTTCAATGAATGCCGGATTAAAATAATATTTTATGTTCTTTTTTGCTTTTGGGTGTAATTCTTCAATATTTTTGGAATTCTCATTAACCACGTGGCTCATTTCATTCAAGATGATTTTTAGAATTTCCAATTTTTCTTTTGCAAGTTCCCCTTTCGCTTCATTGAGTTTAGCTGCATCTAAATAATAATTGAAGAGACTTTGTGCTTCAAGTTTTTTAGCTGCGTCTTCAGCCTCTTGTATGAAGTGGCTGTTAGAAATGGGCCTCAGCGCCCTCTCCATCAGAATCATCAAGGCCTTTTCCAGAGCCACTGTTGAAAAGAGTTGGGCGCTTTTTAAATCTCCCTTGAAGAGGGCTGAGGCTGCACGGCTAAAGTATATGTCTGATTCTATTACGTGATTTTTAATCCTCAACCTTACACGTTCAGGTGAACTATAAATATTGGTTATTAAGAGTTTAGCATTCGCCAAGGCCCAGTCCCTATCATAGAATATCTGTGCTTCATAGAGTTTCTGATCTATCTCTGGCGGAACTATCCCCTTAATCCAGCTTTTAGGAATGAAATTTAAGTCTACAAATACGCCTCCAGATATGATTCTCTCGATGTATTCATCCTCAATATTTTCATAAATTATGAGCAAATCCGCGTCGCTTGATTTTTCCGCGTCGCCTCGGCTCCAGCTTCCAAACAGTCCTATACCGTAAACCCTTTCATTCAGCCTCATATCCTTAACAATTCTTTCCAGGGATTTTCTGACATTTTCTGGTAGCCTATGCATGATCGTCTCATCCTTCTTGTTTGATAAGTGGCGAAGGTTCGGGTTTAACTTTTCAAAAACTTGAGAATCGATATTCTATTTTAAGATTTGTTTTGCTAAAAATCAAACCGTAAAACTTATATACTAGAAAATTGCAGTGCTTTAAAGCGCGGGGCCGGATGGCGTCTTCTATTCCGAACCGATGAGGAAAATGAAAAGAATGACGGTTCTACGCAAGATCAGTAAGAGAGGTATGATAAAATGAGCATAGAAGAAAGCCAGGTTCGACAACGCCTTGCCGATAAATGTCCGGAGTGCGGTAGTGTAAACCTTATTCATGATTATGACACCGGAGAAACCATATGTGGTCAATGCGGCCTTGTCATCCACGAGCAGATGATGGACAAGGGACCTGAATGGCGGGCATTTACACAGGAAGAGAAGGCGTCCAGAAGTCGTGTGGGTGTGCCCACCTCATACTCGGTTCATGATAAAGGATTATCAACAGCCATAAGTCAGGTTGACAGGGATGCCTTTGGAAGGAAACTTCCATTATCCACTCGCCTTCAAATGTGGAGGCTAAGAAAGTGGCAGATTCGCTCAAGGGTGCACTCCTCTATAGATAGGAACCTCGCCCAAGCCATGGCTGAACTCGATAGGCTTTCAGACAAGGTTTATGCTCCCCCCTCTATTAAGGAGAAGGCCGCAGTCATATACCGTAAGGCCCTAGACAAGGGCCTGGTGAGGGGAAGATCCATAGCCGCTATAGCTGCTGCGGCCCTCTATGCTGCCTGTAGAGGCAGCGGTACCCCAAGAACCCTAAGGGAGATCGCCGAAGCCAGCCTAGTCGATAGGAAGGATGTTGCAAGGTGCTATAGGCTTCTGCTTCGTGAACTCGAAGTTCAAATGCCAATAGCCGACCCGCTAAACTATGTCTCAAAAATTGCGGAGAGGATAGGAATTTCAGGAAAGACGCAGGGGCTAGCCATCCAAATCCTTAGGGAAGCAAAAAAGAAGCGGGCTGCAGCTGGAAAGGACCCTATGGGTCTAGCTGCTGCCGCGCTTTATATTGCATGTTTACTAAATGATGAGAAGAAAACCCAGAAGGACATTGCCGAGGCTGCTGGGGTCACAGAGGTCACTGTGAGAAACCGCTATAAAACATTAAAGAGACAGCTAAACCTGCAACTGCCAGACTAGCTGGGCTTTTCACCCTCAGCTTCTTCAAGGCTTTTCTCAAGTTCCATTACTATTGGGCCTATATATCCGCATTCTTCGCAAATGTACTTTTTAGGGGTTAACCAATAGTCAAGGCTGCTAGATAGGTGAAGCCTTGAACTTCCGCATCTTGGGCAATACATGCGAGTAGGGGCATGATACTTTAGAGTCTTAAATACCTCACGGATGTTCTGCAATATTCCCAGCGGGCCTCACCCTTAGCTACTATTGAACTTCAATGTTTTCCTTGGGATATCCAAGCTTTATTAGGAAATTATGAACTTTTTCCCGATGATCTCCCTGAAGAATTATTTGTCCATTCTTAGCCGTTCCACCGCAAGCGCAGAAGCTTTTTAGTTTTTGTGCCAGTGCTCCGAGATTGGTGCTTTTGTCATCTATTCCCTCAATGATGGTTGTAGGCCTTCCGAATTTCCTTGTTTCAAATCTTATGCGAATCCTCTGCTGCTCCTTTTCTATCTCGCCGCATACACAAAGATCCTTAGGAAGCCCACATATTGAGCAAATATCCGCCATGCCGCTCAGTCTCTACAATGTTAAAGGCAGTATATAAAACTTTCAAAATTCACTATCAACAGAAATGTTTGAAAAACTGCAGCATCAGAACCATTAAGCAACGGAAAGGAATTTTCAAAGTTTATATTTCATGTTCCCCAATTTTAAATGGAGAAAATGGTTATAGCAAAGATTAAAAAAAGAGACGGAAGAATAGCCGATTTTAATCCAAAAATGATCAGAAATGCCATTCATAGGGCCTTTCTGGCTGTGGAGCTCGGTGATGGAGAGAAGGCAGATGAGTTAACAAGAGAAGTTGTCAAAATTCTGGAGGAGAGGTTTAAAACAAAAATTCCATCCGTTGAAGATGTGCAAGACACTGTTGTAGAAGTTTTGAATAAGAGGGGATATGGAAAAGTTGCCCTTGAATATGAGGCTTACAGGGAAAAGAAGGCCGAAATAAGAAGGCTTAGAGAGAAGCTTGGAATAGAGGAGCCAAAACTAACCGTTAACGCGTTGGAAGTTCTGAGGAGGCGCTACCTGTTAAGGGATGAGCATGACAGGATTATTGAAGATCCGGCTCAGATGTTCAGGAGGGTTGCAAGGGCCATAGCAAAGGTTGACAGGAGATATGGCGATGATCCAAGGGAAAGCGGGGAAATCTTCTATAAGATGATGGCTCGGCTTGAGTTTCTCCCGAACTCCCCTACGCTTTTCAATGCTGGGACAAGGCTCGGCCAGCTCTCGGCATGCTTCGTTTTGCCCATAGAGGACTCTTTGGACAGTATTTTCACAGCCATTAAGAACATGGCTCTGATTGAGAAGAGCGGCGGAGGGGTTGGCTTCAACTTTTCAAGGCTTAGGCCAAAAGGCGATATTGTCATGTCAACAAAGGGTGTGGCCTCAGGCCCTGTTAGCTTCATGAGAATCTTCGATGTAGCCACAGAAGTTATTAAGGCTGGCGGGAAGAGGAGGGGGGCGATGATGGGTATTCTGAACGTTGACCATCCGGACATAATCGAGTTTATAACTTCAAAACAGACGCCGGGTTTCTTATCCAACTTTAACATATCAGTGGCTGTTACAGACGAGTTTATGGAAACTGTAGAAAATAACGGTGAATATTGGCTGGTGAACCCGAGAAATAGGGAGAAAACGGCAAAACTGAAAGCCCGTGAGGTCTGGGATCTTATGGCTAAATGTGCATGGGCAAGCGGGGATCCTGGAGTAGTATTCATAGATGAAATTAATAGGCATAATCCTACGCCGGAGCTTGGAAGAATCGAATCTACAAATCCATGTGGGGAGCAGCCGCTTCTGCCCTATGAGAGCTGCAATTTGGGTTCAATTAACCTTTCTAGGATGGTTGTTGATGGTAAGATTAACTGGGATAAATTGAGGGAGACTGTGCACAATGCTGTCCATTTTTTGGACAATGTTATTGACGCTAACAGATACCCGCTTCTGGAAATCGAGAAGGTCACTAGGGCTAACAGGAAAATAGGCCTAGGCGTTATGGGTTTCGCAGACATGATGATTAAGCTTAGAGTTAGATACGATTCGGAGGAGGCCCTCACCCTTGCTGAGCAAATTATGCGGTTCATTGATGAGGAGGCTCATAAGAAGTCAGAGGAAATTGCGGAGCGGCGTGGCTCATTCCCCAACTTTGAGAAAAGCATATGGGCGGATAAATACAAGGCTATGCGGAACGCCACGGTAACCACAGTTGCGCCAACTGGGAGTATAAGCATAATTGCTGGCTGTTCTTCGGGCATTGAGCCCATATTTGCCGTTTCCTTTGTGAGGAAGGTTTTAGGCGGAACGACACTTTTTGAGGTTAACCCGCTTTTCGAGGCAATAGCTAAGGAAAGGGGTTTCTACGATGCGGCGCTTCTCGAGGAGGTTGCTAGAACAGGATCAATCCAGATGATTGACAGGATCCCAGAGGATGTCAGGCGAATCTTCGTAACAGCCCTAGATATTTCACCTGAGTGGCATGTGCGTATGCAGGCAGCCTTCCAAAAGTATACGGATAATGCTGTTTCGAAAACCGTTAACATGCCCCATGAAGCGACAGTTGAAGACGTTCGAAGGGTATTTGAGTTAGCTTGGAGGCTTAAATGCAAGGGAGTCACGGTTTTCAGGTACGGCTCTAAACCTGAGCAAGTTCTATACATTGGCGAGATAGGGAAGGCGGAGCGGAAATTCGTTTCAGCCGAGTCGGAATATGCAGGAGGCTGTCCGGCTAAGACCTGCCCATTTCCTTGAATGGAAGTACTAGGAAAAGGAATATAATTTTCCTAGGAGTAAGGTAAAGCCTATGAATAACCAAGTGGGCCTTGTTGACGAAGAAGACCTTTGCATGCTCACAGACCTTTACGAGTTAACCATGTGTGCAAGCTACTTCGATAATAAGAGGTTTGAACCAGCATCCTTCGACCTTTTTGTTAGGAAGCTCCCTCCGAACCGTTCCTATCTGCTTTTCGCCGGGCTTGAGCAATTTTTACGTTTTATTGAAGGATTTAGATTTAAGGAGGAGCATCTCAATTTTTTAAGAAGGCACGGCTTTAAGGATGATTTTATAGAGTATTTGCGGAATTTGAGGTTCACAGGGGATGTTTGGGCTATTCCGGAAGGCACAATAGTTTTTCCCAACGAGCCCTTAATTAGGGTTACGGCACCCATAATTGAGGCCCAACTTCTGGAAACTTTCGCTCTTAACACCATAAATCTTCAGACGACTGTCGCCACAAAGGCTTCAAGAGTTGTTTACGCCGCCAGGGGCCGGTCTGTGATAGAGTTCGGTCTTAGGCGGGAGCATGGAATCGACGCAGGGATGAAGGTGGCGCGGGCAAGCTATATAGCCGGATGTGAAGGCACATCCAATGTTCTCGCTGGCCTGCGTTATGGTATTCCTATCTTTGGAACTATGGCCCATTCCTTCATAATGTTTTTCGAAAACGAATTAACAGCCTTCAGGGCCTTTGCGAAAACATTTCCAGATAGGACAACCCTCTTAATAGACACCTTCGACACTTTGAAAGGAACCGAAAATGCCATTGTAATCGCTAAAGAACTGGAGGAAGGAGGATTCAAGCTTCGAGGGGTTAGACTGGACAGCGGAGACCTTGTGGAACTTAGCAAAAAAGTTAGGGAAATGCTAGATGCAAAAGGCCTAAAATATGTTAAGATTTTCGCAAGTGGAGACCTAGACGAGTACAGGATAGATGAACTTCTAAGAATGGGCGCCAAAATAGACATTTTCGGCGTGGGGACAAAGCTGGGCACATCCGCTGACAGGCCCTATGTGGACATAATATATAAGCTCTGTGAGAAAATGGACAAAAGCGGACGATTCCAACCAATAATGAAGCTCAGCGAAGGCAAGGCAACACTCCCAGGCCGAAAGCAGGTTTATAGAATAAGGGATGCAAAGGGCAGCTTCGTAGAGGACATTATAGCCCTAGAAGGGGAGGAAGTGGACGGTGAGCCCCTACTAGTTAAGGTTGTGGAAAAGGGCAAGGTTATCTACGATTTTCCATCATTGGAAAAAATAAGGGAAAGAGCCCTTGACAATCTTTTGAGGCTTCCGGAAAAATATAAGCGACTTCGGAGACCTGCAAAATATCCTGTAAAGTTAAGCCCCCAACTTGAAAAAATGATCGCAGAACTAAAACAAAAGCTACTTTAACATCTGATTTCAGGATTAAAATCCCCTTTTTACTGGTCTATGTTTTAAAGTCATAAAATAGAAAAATAATGGAAGTTTTGGATGTTGAAGTTTTCTACATTAGCCTGTCTAGTATATAGTAGAAGATTGTTGAGAATACTTCTATGGCTATCACCGCAAGAATTGATCCTGAAATTTCTCCTGTGAAAAGGTATGTTAGGAGAAAAGCCGCTGGATCAACAACAGCCCTGTATATCAGCGTCTTCTTAAGGCTAGCCCTTCTCGGCTTGGAAATTGGCTTGGCATTCCACGCTACACCTTTAGGTAAGTAAGGTACAGCTCTTGTTATTTAAAATTTTAGGATTTGCAAACACTGTGGTTTATAATATGGGGGCGATCAGCCACTCGTATATTATGTGGAATATGCCGAACAGCAGAGCTAAGAGTACCAGTATGGCTATGAATATTATTATTGCTAAAATGCCGATGGCGATGGCTCCAAGCCATCCTGTTTTGTAAAGGCGTTTTATAAGCAGAAGCCACACTAAAATGCTG
>CAZAPQ010000116.1:0-3857 GCA_964487415.1 uncultured Candidatus Bathyarchaeia archaeon
ATGCTGTTGAGCGAGCTTTTATGGAGAAAAGCCTTGGGAGAGCACAAATGCCAAGCAAAGTTTACCTCTTCTATCATAAATACTCAGGCGATTTGAGGGTTATGCCCTCATACCTTGAAAAGGACGACATTTCAGCAGTAAAAATAGTAAATTCACATTTCGAAAATAGAATGAAATATAATTTGCCCACGGTTATGGCTGTGGTTGTTCTAGTAGATCCCCGGAACGGTTTTCCTTTGGCTATAATGGGCGGTAAGGCGATCACCGACATTAGGACTGGTGCGGCTGGGGGGATTGCTGCAAAATACCTCGCGAGAAAAGACTCGAAAATAGTGGGATTAATAGGCGCGGGGGCTCAAGCTCGAACCCAGTTGGCAGCCCTTCTTCATGTTTATGGAAAGTTGGAAGAAGTTAGAGTCTGGAGTCTTGACGCAACAAAAAAGGAGTTTGCTTCTGAGATGCAGCTTAAATACGGCAGTTTATGCAGGATTATTCCCGTGGGTACCGTGAAAGAGGCTGTTGAGGACACTGACATAGTGGTGACGACAACTCCTTCTAGAAAGCCATTGGTCATGGATGATATGGTTTCGCTTGGCATGCACTTCAACTGCATCGGCGCAGATGCCCCGGGGAAAGAGGAACTTGACCCCGCCATTCTGAAAAGGGCTAAAATTGTTGTTGATGATTGGGAGCAGGCAATCCATGGCGGAGAGATAAACGTCCCAATTAGTCAGGGAATAATCTCAAGAGAAAACATTCTGGGGGAAATAGGCGAGGTAATTGCAGGCCTAAAACCTGGCAGGGAAAGCGATGAGGAAATAACAATTTTCACATCAACGGGCTTAGCGGTTCAAGATGCAGTTACTGCTCAAATTGCATATGAGAAGGCCCTGAAAAAGAATGTGGGCAGATTCATAAAAATTGTGTAATTGTAATTACTTCGAAATCATGCTTAATTTCATAAGACACGCTTATGCTTACGGCAAACAGGCAGAGCCTTTATCATAAAATTTATTGGCTGGTAGTAGAAACTGTGGAGCGTTTAAGGTGAATAATGAATGGAAGACGTTATTGCCATAATCGGAACTGGCATAATTGGCGGTGCTATCGCAAAGGGACTTATTAAAAGTGGGTATAAGGGAAAGATCATAGCCACTCGCAGAAACCTGGAAAAGCTTAAGGAATTGCATGAGCTAGGAGTTTCCATTACCAGCGATAATAAAAAGGCGGCTGAGGAGGCAGACATAGTTCTCATTTGCGTAAAACCTAACGATGTTCTACATGTACTTGAGGAAATAAAAAATGCCATTGCAGGTAAACTTGTCATCTCAACAGCCGCTACAATCCCTCTGAAACACTATAAAAGGGTTGTTCCTGAAGCTCGGTTTGTAAGGACCATGCCCAATATTGCAATTTTAGTGCAGGAATCATTCACAGCATACGCTTGTGACAAAGATGTCACACCTGAGGATAAAGATAAGGTGAAATCATTATTTGGCATTCTGGGCGTATGCATGGAAGTGGAAGAGAAGCACATGGATGCTGTTACAGCTTTGAGTGGAAGCGGCCCAGGCTACATCTCCATAATAATTGAGGCTCTCATGTACGCCGGCTTGAAGGTGGGCCTTCCAAGGGACTTAGCCCTACACAGCGCAGCGCAGACGGTGCTTGGAACTGGAAAACTGGCCTTAGAGCTGCGAGGTCATGTTTCTGCCATCAAGGATATGGTTACAACTCCTGGGGGAACAACTATAGAAGCCATATATGAACTTGAAGGAAGCCAAATAAGACAAGCGCTGATGCGGGCTGTTGAAAAGGCAACCGAGAAATGCCAAAAAATCCGGGAAAACCTGGGTTTAACCTAAGCTTACAAAAGTTATATTAGGAAACATGAACGAGTTTAACCATCAAGGTGAAGACCATGCATGGTTGGAATGGAAAACTGCTGAGGATTAACCTAACTAAGCAAAAGGCATCTACACAAAAATATGATGCCACATTAGCTCTAAACTATCTTGGAGGCAGGGGATTTGCAGCCAAAATCTTATGGGATGAAATCAAACCTGGAATAGACCCGCTTTCACCCGAGAACAAAATTATATTCGCTGCGGGACCGCTGACAGGTTTCCCCATACCAAGCAGTGGAAAACTTGTTGTTGCAGCAAAAAGCCCTCTAACTGGTGGCTATGGTGACGGAAATATTGGCTCCTACGTGGCTGTTCAAATTAGGAGAGCCGGCTATGATGCCATAATAGTTGAGGGCAAATCGGAATCACCCACCGTCATATTAGTTCAAGGCGATTCAGTTCAATTCCTTGATGCAACCGAGCTTTGGGGCATGGGATCATTCGAGGCTGAAGAGAAGCTGAAGGCCATTTACGGACCCGCAGCAGGGATTATCACAATAGGCCCTGCAGGGGAAAATCTTGTAAAATTTGCGAATGTTTTATCTCAAGGCGGTAGAGCTGGAGGTAGGCCTGGGATAGGCGCCGTTATGGGCTCTAAGAAGCTGAAGGCCATTGTAGTTATAGGTTTAGGCGAGTTGCCAGCAGCTGACCTGAAAGGGCTCAAAGAGCTTGGCGCTGAAGCCTATAGGGAAATCTTGACCAAGCCCAACTATGCCTTCTGGAAACGTCAAGGCACCATGTCAACGCTTGAATGGAGCCAAGAAAACAGCGTCCTGCCCACCTATAACTATAAAGAAGGCCTTTTCGAGGAAGCCAATTCAATAGGGGGTTTTGCAATGGAGAAAATAAAGGTCTCTCAAAGGGGTTGTCCTAACTGTAACATGACCTGCGGCAATGTTGTCAGCGATGTCCACGGTGAAGAGTCGGAGCTTGATTATGAGAATGTTGCAATGCTTGGTGCAAACATAGGACTGGGCGATCTGAAAAAAGTTGCTACTATAAACAGGCTGGCCGACGACCTTGGCATAGACACCATTTCACTGGGAAACGTTATCGGCTTCGCTATGGAGGCTTCTGAGAAGGGTCTCATTAAAGAGAAAATCTCATGGGGTGATTATGAGGCAGTAAAAGCTCTGACTAAGGACATTGCCTATAGGCAGGGATTAGGCGCCACGCTCGCGGAGGGTGTTCGTTTTGCATCAGAAAAATTTGGCGGCAATTCAAAACTTTGGGCTATGCACGTTAAGGGGCTGGAAGTATCGGCTTATGATTGTCATGCAGCGCCGGCCATGGCGCTTTCTTATGCCACATGCCCCCTCGGAGCCCATCATAAAGATGCTTGGGTAATATCCTGGGAAGTCAAGGTTGGCAGAGAAAGCTACGGTGAAGAAAAAGTTGATAAGGTAATTGAGCTTCAACGTATCCGCGGAGGATTCTTTGAATGTGCCACAGTCTGCAGGTTGCCCTGGGTTGAGGTTGGCTTTGAGCTTGACTGGTATCCAAAATTCCTAAAGGCAGCTACAGGCCTTGAAATGTCATGGAATGATCTTTATACCATAGCTGATAGGGTGTATACGCTAATCCGAGCTTTCTGGGTTAGGGAGTTTGGAAAAGCTTGGAGTAGTGTTATGGATGAGCCGCCAGCAAGATGGTTAAGCGAACCATTAACTAAAGGGGCATTTAAAGGTGCAATGCTTGACAAAGAAAAGTATGATGCCATGCTGCAAATGTATTACCGAAAAAGAGGTTGGGATGAAAGGGGAATTCCAACGAGGACAACACTCAACAAGCTAGGCTTGAATGATGTGATGGTTGAACTTCAAAATAGGGTTGAACTCAAAAACTAGGGCCTACCCATTTTCTCCCTTGACTCTAATAGGACTTGGCGAAGTAAACAACCTCTTTAGCTTCTGCACCGCAGTATATACAGTTTGAAAACGGTTTTTCCTT
>CAZAPQ010000117.1:0-5608 GCA_964487415.1 uncultured Candidatus Bathyarchaeia archaeon
TGTTAATTTCTAGGCATTTAAGCCATGCGCTCATCGCCCTGTTTAGGTTGTGGCTCTGTCCCGCGGATAGGCCCTTGAACACCTTCATAACATCTAGGGGAGCCCTTATCGGCTCTTTAACGAACCTGTCCAGGTAGCTTATCATGCACTTGGCATTTCTAGGGTTATACCTCTTAAACTCGATATATTGCATGAAAAGGTGCCTTGTTTCAGGCCAGCTTAAAGTAAAACCTTCACCCTCAACCATTAACCATGTAAGGGAGCCTAAAACCTCACACTGCTCGCCAACTAGTCTCCTCAACTCGTCGATGACGCCTTCCTCTTCCATAACAGCCCTTAAAGACTCAAGCCTCCTACATTGCTCCTCAATGCTTCTCCTAATCCCCTCAATTTTTTCCTGCATGGGACAAACCACCAACCCTGAATTGGGACGGTCCCAGGACGGTCCCAGAGGCTGAAATTCGAACCAGCCATTTTCAGGCTGATTTTTGCCAAAGCAGTTTGTTTTTGGTGCGGCCGCCGGGATTTGAACCCGGGTCGTCAGCGTGGCAGGCTGATGTCCTAGTCCAGGCTAGACTACGGCCGCATTGTTCTGGTATCCTTTTGTCCTCATTTTCCTAAAAAATGTTATGTTCTCAGTGCTGCCGTTGAAGTATGCGATTTTTGCTGGTTTTATTGTTGTTGGATGATTCTTATCGTCAAGCTTTTATTGGTTTGTTTGTTCTTTGTTTTTGGATGTTTGGGAAGGAGTTTTTTGTTAACCGTTACAGGCTTTTGGGCTGGGAGTTTAGAGATGTTGCTCCGAGGCAGGCTATTAGGGTTAATAGAATGAACGTTAACGGTTTTGATGTTGTTGGACGGCTTGGGAATTTGGGGGTTGAGCTTGAGAAGGTTCCGTTCCTAGAAAATGGCTATTGGGTTATCCGTTCAGATTTTTCCGTCGGCGCCACGGTTGAATATCTTTTAGGCTACTATTCTATCCAGGAAGCGGCAGCCCAGATCCCGGCAACCCTTTTCACAGACTTGAAGGGGAAAATTGTTTTAGATGCTTGCGCCGCTCCAGGCGGGAAAACTGTTCAGCTGGCGGATTTGATGGACAATACCGGCGTCATTGTAGCCTTAGACGTGAATAAGCAGCGGCTAGAAGCCCTAATGAACCAGCTAGAGCGTTGTCGCGTGAAAAACGCTGTTGTCTATCGGTTAGACGCGAGGCAAGCGTCAAAGCTTGGGCTAAGGTTTGATAGGATATTGCTGGATGTGCCTTGTTCCGGAAATTTCGCCACGGATAAGGACTGGTTTAGGCATCGGACACTCCATGACGTTAGGCGAAACGCGAAACTCCAGAGGCAGATTTTGGCGGAAGCTGCTAAAGTTTTAAGAAGTGACGGTGAAATTGTTTATGCCACTTGTTCCCTTGAACCTGAGGAAAACGAGTTAAACATCGACTGGGCTGTGAAAAACCTCGGCTTGGAAACTGTGGATATTGAATGTTATGGCGATGAGGCACCAACAGAAGTTTTCGGATTAAAATTGGATGAATCTGTTAGACGTTGCAGAAGGATTTGGCCGGGTGAAACTCAAGGGTTTTTTGTATGCAAGCTTAGAAAGCGGAGGTGAAATGCTTGACCGAAAAGGATGTTGTTGAAGGTTTTGCAAGGCTTTTTGGCGCAGAACTATTTTTAAATAAAGGTTTTGTTGTTAGGAATGGCGACAGCTATTTTCTGCTTAGTCAGAAATTGAAGAACTTAACTGAGAAACGGGGAAGTTGGCTTTACGCGGGAACATATTTGGGAAAGATTGAACGCAAAGGAGTTTTCCATCCAAGTTCATCATTGCTCTTCATCATTGCGGATAAAGCAAAAAACCGTATAACCGTCGATGACAAGGCAGCTTGGCTCTTCATATGCGGCAGAGACATTTTCAAGGAGGGAATCCTAAAAATAGAGGGTTCCCGGAGAAAGGGCACCTACACTCTGGTTTTTAACAGAAATGGCGAATGCTTGGGGTATGGCCGAATAGCGAGAAACCTAGAAAAGCTAAAGGGCGGCTTAGCCGTTAAAAACCTATTCGACATTGGAGACTTTTTGAGAAGAGAACGCCCCGCAGTTAAAGAAATTTGAAATTTAATGCTTAAGCCCATTTTGTTTCATCCCCCTAAAGAGCATAAATTTATCCCGAATCGTTGCTTCGGCGATTGGCGCGGTTTGGAAAAGGTTAAATTTTGGTTTCCTAAGGTTTGTAGAAGCACCTGCGGTGTTCAGGATGTTAAGCATTGCCAATTCGCTGGTTCTTGTTTTCCCATTAGCCCTAGGCATTCTTATTGGCTATTTTCTGAGGGATAGGCGACGCTTAAACATTGATTCGCTTATTTCAGGCGTCATTATTGTTTTGATTTTCTGTTTAGGTTTTTCCATGGGGTCAAATGGTGAACTTTTAGCTGTTCTGCCAAGTGTCGGTTTAACAACCATAGTCCTTTTGGCCATGACCCTACTTTTCAGCATAATCTTCGTAAAAGCTGCAAGGAGAATTGCAAAAGCATGATAACATGGTATATTATTGCAGCCCTTTTCTTGGGCGTTTTGGCTGGCTATGCAAGCAACATGATGGGCGCTGTATGGCTGAACCCAATTTTTTCAGACACTATATTTAATCTGTCACTGTTCGCGCTTCTATTTCTTATGGGCATAATCTTCGGAATGGACAGGCAGGCAGTTTCTAAGCTTAAAGAAACAGGCTTTAAGATTTTGATATTCCCCTTCACCATAGTCCTAGGCAGCATAACCGGCGGCTTCATAGGCGCCCTAATACTCGGAACAGACATTTTCGCCGCCATGGGCGTCTGCGCCGGATGCGGATGGTACACGCTCACGGGACCCTTAGCAGGGCAGCTTTTTGGGCTAAAGTGGGGCGCCATAGGCTTCACGGTTAACTTCCTACGGGAGCTTATCACCATAGTCGCAGCGTCTCCGGCAAGCAAAATCGACAGGTACGCGCCTGTGGCAATGGGGGGAGCCACAGCCATGGATACAACACTGCCAGTAATAGTGCGTGCAACCAGTCAGGACATGCTCATAACCGCTTTCACAAGCGGGTTCATCATAACCCTATTGGCGCCCTTCATGATAACAGCCATAGCCACGCTAGCAGGTTAGAAAGTTTAAAATTGGAATAAAGCCAAATTGAATATGAAAAGGATAAATGGCCATACCGCTTCTGGCGAGGAAACAGGGTGGGCACTGAAAACCTAGACAAGATTTTCAATCCTAAAAGGATAGCAGTCATAGGGGCCAGCGACAGGGAAGACTCGATAGGCGCAAAACTCATGCGAAACCTAATAGGCGTGGGATTCCAAGGAACCATTTACCCCGTAAACCCCTTCAGATCCACAGTTCAAGGGGTAACAGCATATCCGAGTATTACAAGGATTCCGTGGAAAGTTGATCTCGCGATAATCGCAACACCAGCCCACATAGTCCCCCAGATCGTCGAAGAATGCGGGAAAGCTCGAGTTTCAGGAATAATCATCATATCAGCTGGTTTCCGGGAGATCGGCAAAGAGGGGGAAGCCCTTGAAAAACAGATTTATGAACATAAGGAGCATTATAATCTTCGCATTATAGGCCCAAACAGCCTTGGAATTATAAGGCCAAGCATAAAGCTGAACGCCACATTTGTAAATAAAACGCCGCATCCCGGAAGAATAGCATTCATCTCGCAGAGCGCAGCCCTCTGCGCCTCAGTGCTCGATTGGGCATCAGAAGCCGGCATTGGATTCAGCGCCGTGGTTTCAACAGGCAACATGCTCGACGTGGATTTCGGCGACCTTATAGACTATTTCGGATCAGACCCCCAGACGCGAAGCATAATCCTATACATGGAAAGCGTTAAGAACACAAGGAAATTCATAAGCGCGGCAAGGGGCTTCGCAAAAGCAAAACCCATAATAGTGCTAAAAGCAGGACGCTTCCCAGAAAGCGCAGAAGCCGCATTATCGCATGTTGGAGTCCTATGCAGCGAAGACTCCGTCTATGATGCTGCCTTTAGACGTGCCGGAATAATTCGCGTTGAAGCCGTAAGAGACCTATTCAACTGTGCAGAAGCCCTATCAATGCAGCAGCGCCCAAAAGGTCCAAACCTTACAATAATAACCAATGCAGGTGGACCAGCTATAATAGCGGCGGACGCCCTATTAGCACGGGGAGGACGCCTTACTGGACTAACGGGCGAAACAGTTCAGATGCTGAAAAACGCGCTTCCACCATACTGCCGCGCTACAAATCCTATAGATATACTTGAGGAAGCTCCTGTTGAAAGGTTTAGGAAGGTTATGGAAATATGCTTCAAAGACCCGAACAGTGACGGTTTTCTGATAATATACACGCCTCAAGGAGCAGCTGACCCCATTTCAACGGCAAAAGCCATAATAGAATGTGCTAGAGAGATGAGAAAGCCTGTCCTAGCAGCTTTTATCGGAGAGGGCCTATGCAGGAAAGCTAGAAAGATTCTGCGGAGAAACGGCATTCCCGCTTTCAACGCTCCTGACGAGGCTGCCACAACATTCATGTATATGCTCAGCTACACCCAAAACCTTGAGCTTCTATATCAAACCCCAGAAGAAATTCCAATGGAACTCTCCATACCTATATTTTTAAGGGAAACCTTAAGGAAAGCATTCAGCGACGGGAGGCATGTTTTAGATCAGCATGAAGCAATGCTATTCCTTGAGGCATATGCTATACCGGTTGTTAAAACTGTTGTGGCAAGAAGCCCCAGCGAGGCTAAAAGTTTAGCCTCTAAGCTTGGATACCCAATAGTCATGAAGGCACTGTCGCCGCAGATAATTCATAAATCCGGAGTTGGCGGCGTTATCCTTGATGTTCGATCGCCTGAGGAGGTTGAAGCCTCTTTCAATGAGCTGGCTGAAAGGCTTAAAAAATTCGATGAAAGAGCGGAATTTCAAGGGGTCATTCTTCAACCCATGATTTTGAAGAAAAACTATGAACTTCTGCTGGGCTCCAAGAAGGATCCCCAATTTGGCGCAGTGATAGCTTTTGGAGCTGGAGGAACCAGCGCGGAGCTGACGCAAGACTTGAGTGTGGGCCTTCCTCCATTAAATCAGGTGCTTGCAAGGCGGCTTATAGAGAGGACTAGAATCTATAAAATTGCCCAAGAAAGCCCATTCCGTTCAAGTTTTCAGCTTCTTGAGGAAATACTTGTTAAGTTTTCCCAGATTGTCATAGACTTTCCAGAAATTAGGGAAATGGAAATAAACCCCTTAATAGTGAATGAAAATGGAGTTGTCGCCGTAGACGCCAGAATAGTGATAGACCCCAATGCAGTTTTAGGGGAAACTAAACCTTATGAGCACCTCGTCATATCGCCATACCCGAAAAAGTACATTATAAGGTTCACTCTAAAAAATGGGGTTGAAGTCACCCTGCGGCCGATAAAGCCTGAAGATGAGAATCTGCTCCGCAAGTTTTATTGTTCCCTTTCAGAGGAAACCATGAGGCTTCGATTCTTCCAAGTTTTCAGAGAGGTTCCCCGTGAAACCCTGATAAGGCATTGCCACCTAGACTATGATAGGGAAATGGCCATAATCGCCGAG
>CAZAPQ010000118.1:0-3136 GCA_964487415.1 uncultured Candidatus Bathyarchaeia archaeon
TGCGCTAATATCCCTAGGGGATGAAGACGCCGTCCCAGACTGAGCTTACACAGATGAGGACTTTACACTGTCAGACCCACATATATAGATTGGAATCCTTAATATGGACCAGCCATAGAAAAAGCCGAAAATCACAACATGCACGCTATGTGGGCACAATCCACCATAGGTCCAGCCACAAGACACATTATTCACTTAAAAGATCTAGTGGGCCGGACCGTATGCAATTAAATAATTAAGTGAATCCGCTATTTAGTTTGTGGATCTTGCTTTATTCTGGGTGTAGTATGTGGGTTTGACGTTGATTTCTTCGGCCAGCCTTTTTAGGTTGTCTGTCCATGGACCAATGTATTTTGAGCTTCGTTTCTTTTCTTCAGGTATCCATTTTCTTGCATATAGGTAATATTTATTCCAACGTTTTAAGACTTGAAATTCATAGCCTAGTTTGGCATATTTCCTCAATTTGTCTTCGGCTGTTTTTGGTTCAGGCTCGACTTTTCTGGGGCTTATCTTGTAATGTTCGAGGAGATTTTCAAACTCGCTGTAGGGTCCTAAAATATATTTATGCCACTGCTGGTCTTGAAACGTGTAGCAGGCCAGCACCCAAACGCCCTCAACAAGTTCAACACAGAACTCGTGAGGTTTGCCGCGGACCTTTTCAACCACAATCCACAACGCATCCTCCGGAAGACAAGCGGCCAACGCATCCTCAACAACCCAGGGGCCATTCCTGCTTTTACCACGACAATAAATCACAGGGCATGACCAAAACGACCACTCAATCCTGTAAACCCAAGGCTTACGACAATTTTTCTCAAGAAATTCCTTGCGCTAATTTTGCCTCATCATAATCACTTTAAAAATGTAAGAACCTTACGTAAGGCTATTTAAACCTTGCGCCATTGTTGCGCAGGCCGGGAGAGCATCGCTCCCAAGTGGAACCACTAACGCGGGCTCCTAGGCGGGTGTTTCACACCAACCAACAGGTCCAAGCAGACCAAAACAAAAAACATACACCTCAAATATAAACATTACTAAGCAGCCCCCAATCGAAGCTGATTTGAACTCCCTGGAAATTCTGTAACTACAAATGCCGTGATTATAGTTACATGCGAACTCCTGTAACTACAATCCGTAGCTGCACCATGTTCCCGTAACTACACATGCCCATCACTACAACTACAATTGACTTACACCAAAAGTTTTAAAGTACCTTTCAACAACCCTCGCCCTTCCAAAATTACATCACAAACCAATTGAAACTTTAAAAGCTTCCACTTCTACCCCAAAAGTGGAAGCTTTTGTGCGGCTTCGCATCAATTTATGGCTGGAACTGGCTCAAAATATGTTTATTTAATGTGGCATAAAATAAAAGTGGAAGCTTTTTAGCTTGCGCTGCAACAGTGAAGTATTCGCTTAGCAGCGATTAACGGAATAATATTACACGATATTAGAGATAATTCACGGCTAATAAATATTAAATTCAGGTCATTGTAATCAATAATTTGGGAGGTTGATGATGTGTCTGAGCCTATTTTGCTTGAAGGTGAGCATATAATTTTGGATGTTGCTCCTACACCTGGTTTTAGGAAGTATGTTACGATTAAGGCTTTAGTAGGGATAATTTTCTTTTTAGGTATGGTGAACGTGATAGTTTCCATGGCTGTGTATGTGGCGGTTGGTGGGGCTCTAGTTACCGAAGTGGGTGTTGGCCCTTTAGTGCTAACTTACTTTACATTGCTTATTGTTTTCTCATTTATTGCTGCTGTCTTGACGTATATTGTTGCTGGGTTGATGTTTAAGAAGTATCGTTACTGGGTTACTAATAAAAGGGTTATTTGGAGACATGGCATATTTGGCTATAAGATAACAAGTGTTCCACTCGAGAGAATATCAGACGTTGAGGTTAGCAGAACCTTTCTAGAGTCTATTTGCGGAGTTGCCGGACTAGTTATTAGGAGAATGACCGTAGAGGGGGAGATGCATTACCCATACGTTTATGGGATACGATTGTTCCCAACAATGATCGCTGTTCCAAACCCTGAAGAAATGCAAAGGCAGATCCTCGAGTTGATCGGCAAAAGGGGGAAAGAAAGCAAACTCACCGTTTAAATGTCTCGCCATTTTCTATTATCTTGTTAGGAAGCGCAAAATGGCTATTGTTGTTCCTATAGCTATAAGAATCAGCGCCCACTTCCCAGCCGTTTTAAATAGGCTATAGATAGACATGACGGCTGAGATTAGGAATACAGCAAGCACAGCCGCGAACAAGTATGGAATGTATGGTATGTTTAAAAGTTCGGGGCTATGAGTTAATACAAGCAAAAGCCCCAGCACAACCGCTATCATGAAGGCATTAAATGCCATTGAATATTTATAGAAAGCTTTCTGCTGAATTTTATCGTGGAATATAAATATTTTATTGACAAGTCGCTGTCTGTATTTCGGTAGCAAAGCCATTATTGCAACAAAACCTAACGCGATAGCAGTCGTAATTAAAAAAGAAGTGATGGGGTGCGGGTTAAGGTAAAGATACCAAACAGTGCAAAAAGTTAGCAGACTTATAAATATAAGGATGACAAGCCAATTTTTATATTCCCGCCACAAGTCTTTAAGACTCTTCATACATCTTCCAAACAGCACTCATATATAATTAAATATTCGCATTCCCATCTAATACCAGCCAAGTTTCCTTCCCACCTTATCGCTTACATACGCTCCGACAGCGATTAGAACAAGAAAGAGCAAGAAAGAGTATAGGGGAAGGGGACCAGTGAGCACCCTCCATATAATCATGATTGCGAAACCAGTAAATAAGCCTCCGCCCACCACAACCTCCACCCTACGTGCATAGCGATAATACTTCGGTGAAAGTTCCTTAGCCCTCTCCACATACCCCGCTTTGCGAGCGACATATCCAAAGATCACTCTAACGATGATGAGAAGAGCCCAGAAGCTTAAACCAAGAAGAATATGCGCATAGACTGTAAGGAGAAAAATTGGAACTGCTAAAACCAAGAAAAATGCGATTATGATCATAATTCTGAGAGCTTTGCTTCTCGCCCAAATAGAATCGATCACCTTTTTAAATTTACTCATCATTTCACAATCCTCAAATGTTTTCCATTCCACCTAT
>CAZAPQ010000119.1:0-4134 GCA_964487415.1 uncultured Candidatus Bathyarchaeia archaeon
AAAAATTCCTGTTATTGTAAGAAAGGATGTGCGTGGCTTTATAGTTAACAGAATTCTCGGGGCCGTTTTTAACGAAGTCTTTTGGACCTTTTATAGGGGCGAGGTGACGAAAGAGGAAGTAGATGCTTCATTAAAGTATAAGGACGGCTCCATAACAGGTTTGTTTGAGATGGCGGATTATATTGGACTAGGTATGCTTTACACTTTCCTAAAAACCTCTATGAAGCATATGGCGAACGCTTTAAACTCTGCACGCAAATCATTGAGCCCTTATTAAGGGCAAATAGGCTTGGAAAAGAAACGGGATATGGTTTTTACGATTGGAGAATGGGCAAGCCTCAAGTATCGTTAAAGCCGCATGGCAATTATGATATTGAAAGATTTTGGGCAGTTGCAGTAAACGAGGCCGCATGGCTCATTTATGACGATGCGGCGGGTCCAAGTGACATAGATATGGCAATGAAAAAGGGAATTTCTTGGCCTTCAGGCCCATGCGAATATGCAGATAGAATAGGTCTTGACAAAGTATTAAATAAACTGAGAGAATGTCACGCCATGTTTGGCTTAGAACTTTATAAGCCATGTCCTTTATTGGATGAATACGTAAACAGGGGGTGGTTAGGCAAGAAAACAAGAAGAGGTTTTTGTAATTATTGAACGCATAAAATAATGGACCGAAATTAAGGATTTTAAAAGAACTTGGCGGTGGAGGTTCTGAGTTTTCATGTTTTTATTTATTGCGTATGGTCCATGCGGTAGACTCAAATTCTGCATAGCACCATTTTAATCATAGGGTCTCGGAAGAGGAAATGGGCGAGAAAAGGCGAATAATCTTCCACGTGGATATGGATTATTTTTTCGCGGCTGTGGAGGAGCGGGAGCATCCAGAGTTTAGGGGGAAACCCATCATCGTGGGAGCCGACCCGAAGGGAGGCAAGGGCAGAGGCGTTGTAAGCACATGCAACTATGAGGCTAGAAAATTTGGCGTAAGATCTGGTATGCCTATTTCCAGGGCCTGGAAGCTCTGTCCCCACGCAGTCTATTTGCCAGTAAACTACGACCTTTATATGCGGGTTTCCGAGAGAATCATGACTATTTTGCGGAGATACGCGGATAGATTTGAAAGCTGGGGAATAGATGAAGCTTTCATGGATGTTTCCTCAAGGGTTAGGGATTATGCTGAAGCAGAGGCCTTGGCTCGGCGGATTAAGAAGGAAATTTTGGAAAGGGAGGGACTCACATGTTCAATAGGAATAGGGCCAAACAAGCTTGTGGCCAAAATTGCCAGCGACTTCCAGAAGCCCGACGGTTTGACTATGGTGAATCCTGAGGATGTTGAAAAGTTTCTTGAACCATTACCTGTCCGCAAGCTTCTATGGGTTGGAAGGAAAACAGAAGAGAAGCTTAAAGCCATGGGGATAACAACCATAGGGGATTTAGCCCGCTGCGATCCCACACTGCTTGTTGAAAAATTTGGAACTATGGGGAAGCAATTGTATTTAATGGCCCATGGAATTGACAAAAGCGACGTTGAAGAGCGGGGCAAAATAAAATCCATCAGCCGAAATAAAACTTTTGAAGTGGACACTGAAGATTTAAGTGTTATATTTGAAACTTTAGAAAATCTTGCCAAAGACGTGCATGGGGATTTGCTGGCTCATAGCCTACTATTCAAAACAGTCACCGTTAAAGTCCGCTACGAGGATTTTGAAACCCACACCCATAGTAAAACTTTGGCTTTCTTCACTAACAGGTTTGAGGATTTAACGAGGACGTCTAAGGAAATTTTACAGGTCAACATAAGGGCTGATAAGAAGATCAGGCTTATAGGAGTAAAGATTTCAAATCTTGTTTCCGCGGAAAAACAGAGCACATTAGTGTGACGGCAAAAAATGATCGAAAAGTTTGTCGGGCATATTTTGGAAAGTCTTATCAACATCCATTTAACAAACCAGATGACTTTGGAGGGGCCGATATAAAATTCCCTTCTAAGAAAGCGTCCATTTATTATGGCTGGGTTATTGCGCTACTTGGTTGTTTAACAGTGCTTGGTGCGCATGGCTTCGGCAGATTCGCATACCCTCTCCTCTTGCCTTATATGCAAAGGGATTTAAACCTTAATTATTTTCAAATGGGTTTACTTGCAACAGGCAATTTTATCGGTTACTTGATTATGGTTGTCGCCGGCGGAGTATTAGCAAGCAAGTATGGGCCCAGGATTGTTATTTCAGCATCTGCGGTTTTGATGGGCGCCTCCATGATATGGACGGGCTTATCCTCACAGTTTGAGCATATTTTCGTGGCGCGTATGCTGACGGGGCTGGGTAATGGAGGCGCCTACCTTCCATCCGTAGTGCTGCCGTCCATATGGTTTCCATCTGAGAAAAGGGGACGCATCACGGGCATGGTTGTTTCAAGTGCAAGTTTAGGTTTTGCACTTTCATCCGTATTCGTCACCTCAGTCCTATCAGCATATGGCATGACGGGTTGGAGGTACTGCTGGCACTATTTTGGGGTAACCCTCCTCGTGATAGCCGCCGCGGATTACTTATTTATAAGGAATAAACCAGAGAGCCTCGTGGAGACGGAAAGAGCTGAGGGAAGCTCTAAAGGTGAAAGTGATGCCTATTCGCCTTTTAAGTGGAATCTAGTTTACAGAAATAGGAACGTTTGGTTTGTAGGCTTATTATTTTTGGCATTTGGACTCGCATACTCAATTTACTTAAACTTCTTTGTCGCCTATCTTCAAGCACTAATGTGGCCAGAGAACATAATTGCATTAATTTGGTTTATGATAGGCGCTTTAGGCATTCTAAGCGGTTTCGCCTGGGGCTGGCTTTCTGACGTGCTAGGCCGAAAATTCAGCATTTTTATGGCGTTTTCCACACTGTTCACTGCCTTTTTATTGTCCACAATATCCCCAATCACGCATGGGCTCTACTGCTCCGCCATTCTTTTTGGCATATCAATGTCAAGCATTCCCACAGTAGCTGTTGTTACGGCCGGCGAATATGTTGCCCCAACATTAAGGTCAACAGCAGCAGGCTTTGTTACCTCCCTCTTTGGGGTTGGACAGCTTATAGGCCCAGCTTTAGGCGGGTATATCATAGACTCCACAAAAGTTTTCAGTTACTCATTCCTCATAGCAGCTATATGCTCATTTTCTGGACTTATCGGAGCGTTAAAACTTAAAAATCCTAAAAAAAGTGAAAACATGGGAATTAAGATTTTACTCTATTTTTATCCGTATTTCCTGAACAAGCTCGAGCGCTTGCATGGGTGTACGAAAAGATTTTATAGTGCCACATCAATTGAGACAGTTTAAGAGCTTAAAGTTTAGGAGGAGAGAATTTGCCTATAGATCCTGATTTTCAAGAGAAAAGGCAAGTTGTCGGAGAACATAATGGCCATAAAGTCTGGGGACCTGTGGAACCTCCAACTAAGCTGGGAATTCACGGCTCCAACGTAGCTGTGGACTGGGATGTGTGCACTGGTTGCGGAACCTGCATAGACGTTTGTCCTGTGGGGCTTTATGAATGGGCTGATGCTCCAGGACACCCTACATCTGAGAAGAAATCTGATCCTGTAAGGGAGCCTGAATGCATTCAATGTCTTACATGTGAAAGCAGCTGCCCTGCTGCAGCTATCAAGATAACTCCGCCATAAAGCAACGCAGCTGTAAAGTTGACCCGCTTTCGAGGATACGCCCCTCTTGAGGTGTAGGTTTGTTTTCTCAGAGAGAAGAAAAAGGGAGCGTATATACCACCTTAACAGAGAAACCATTGAGAAAATTTCAAGACCTTCACTTATCATGCTGAAAAGTATTGCCCTATGCAGGGTAAATGCCTAACCGAGCTTGGAATTAAGAGACGCAAAAAGGAAGAGGCCGAGAAGCCAGTATACATTAGCCACTTTAAAATAGCAAATCTTTTCCTTCTCTTTTTGCTTATGGGAAACATAATAAAAGCCATACACAAACCCCTACATGGTTATGGTTAGTATTATGGGAGAATCTTGGCGCGAACCTTATCATATAACAATAGAAGTTGAAAACAAGAATTGCAAAGTGCTTAAAACGCTAGTCTCCTATGGCCTTAAGCAAGTTAGCGTTTTAGATATTAGGGGGTCTGACAA
>CAZAPQ010000120.1:0-5093 GCA_964487415.1 uncultured Candidatus Bathyarchaeia archaeon
CTGAGTTCTTCTCGGTCTATGTGGTGGTAAATATCTATGGCTTCTCTGCGTTTGTCTCCCCTAAGCTCCTTAACGTATTCTCTTGGCATTCCATTTCTCAACAACCATGTTGTAAACCAGTGACGGAAGCAGTGAGGACCAAAATGATCTTCAAGTCTTGGCGATTCTGGATTATGGTAACCAAGCTTGACCGCATACTTAACTATAGCATTCCACACACCATTTCTGCTTATTCTTTCCAAGGTGTTATAGCTTATAAATAATGCTTTATCTTTGGGGTTGAGTTTCTCCCTAACCTTCAACCATCTTCGCAGTGCAATAGCACATTCCTCATCAAAAAACACTATACGGTTGCTTCGTTTAGGCGTTGGTTTAAGCGTTATAGAGTAATCTTCCCATTTTATATCATCCACATCAAGTCTAATCAGTTCACCCCGTCTAATTCCCGTCTTAGCTAAAAGTACCACCATTGCCTTGTCCCTTGGATCCATAATTGAGTTTACAAACTTTGCCATTTCCTCAATGCTTAAGAGTTTCCGTTGCGGGTTCTCAAAATCATCTTTATACTGCCTTAAATATCGCTTTCTGAACGGGAGGATTATGTTTGATTTCGCTTTACCCTCAAAAGCTAGATAATCGTAAAGCGCTGAGAGTGCAGAAAAATACTCCTTAACGGTCTTATGCTTAACCTTCCTTTTGAATTTGAGGTATCCTAAAAACTCCTTAAGGACTTGATTATCAACATCATTTAGGGACAAACCTTTCGTTGAGAGGAAAATCATGAACGTGGATATGCAAGACTTATAGCCTACTATTGTCTTCTCGCTTAAGCCTCTAAGTTGGCAGTCCATAACAAACTGCTCCAAAACTTCATTGAAATCTAGGCTTGCGTGTTTGACTTCAACTTTTACCGTTT
This sequence comes from uncultured Candidatus Bathyarchaeia archaeon, assembly GCA_964487415.1. GTDB lineage: Archaea > Thermoproteota > Bathyarchaeia > Bathyarchaeales > Bathycorpusculaceae > DRVV01. The sequence continues at coordinate 917 of CAZAPQ010000120.1, forward strand.
CCATCTCCACCCCTTACCTGTGAACTCAACAAGATCATAGCGCTCCAGCACCTCAAGTTGCCTCGATACAGCCTTGACAAGTTCTACATCAGCGGGATCTATGCCAAGTCTAGCGAGGATTTCGCCCTCACTTATGGTTCCGCTTTTCTTTAAAAGCTCAATTAGCTCCTTGTCAAAAGTCCTCACACCCTCAAAATGCTCATCGAGGAATGGTTGCGCCCTATAACGTTTAAGCTCATTATCAAGGTTCTCAACAAGCCTCCTTAGAAGCCTATTTTCCTCGCGAAGCTTCTTCAACTCCTCCTCGGCGCTCCTAAGTCTCTTAACAAGCTCAGCGCGGCTAAGATAGCCCTCTTCCCCCTCCTCACGCCTAATAGAATCCTCAACTCGCTCAATTATAAATTTGGAAATTGAAACTCCTGCCTTCTCAGCTCTACGCTTCCAATCTTCAACCATTTCCAAAGAAGGCAAATAAACGTAAACAGTTCTATCCTTAATAGTCTCAGTTTTACCCATAACTCATCAGATAAGATAATAGTTAAGGTACGATATAAAGTTTACCGGTAAAAAAGTGCTCCGGGCGGGATTTGAACCCGCGTCTCCGGCTCGAAAGGCCGGAATACTTGACCGGGCTATACTACCGGAGCATTTCGTAAGCTTATTCAAACAAAGCTGTTTTTAAGCATTCCTCAAGGGGCGCTAATATAACCTTTGCCTTATTCATTGTTGGAGCGTAATGGGCTGTTTTGGCAGAGTTCGTCATTATTGTCTCTATTCCCAGTTCCTGTGTCCATGTGACCACCGCGCATGTGTCTACGATGACTTTTGCGCCGCTTCCCTCTATTCTGCGAACGTATTCTCGGGCTTTTTCTTTAATGTGGCGTGATGTGCAAACCCACAATTCCAGGTCCTCTCTGACTTTCCTATGGCCAATCAAATCCGCGATATGCTTGATTTCGCTAAGCGAACAGTGGGGGCAACCCAAGAAAATAAGATTTGGCTTCTGCCCATCCGCAGTTGTTAACTCTGCCACTGTGGCTTCAATGGTCCTTTGCTCAACCTTCAACTTTTCAACAATCCCTTCAGTGCTAACGCCGTATTTTCTATAGTGGAACATATTGACCATGCCTGTTGAGGCAAGAGCCGCGCCTAACTGCTTCAGACACTCACCGGCCGGCTCTCCAAGACCCGTAATCAAGGGAATCCTGTCCTTCAAGATTTTCCCAAGGAATATCCCTAAAGCCCCAAACTCGATGTCCCTTATTGGCTCCTGCTCCAATTCAACAAGGATGTTTGGCATACGATTTTCAGCCCTATGCATCCCATAGTCTGGAGTTTTTCCAATAATGGCGGCTGCAAGGGCGCTTGGTCCCCCCTCACGGTTTGTACATGCGCCTAAAACCGAATTTGCATAAACCACTGCTGAGGATTCAGCCCACGCAACATGGGCGCCTGCTTTTAAGTCTTTCAAGTAATATGGCGTGCACGTGAAGGACGGCTTAAGGCCCATTCTCTCTAAGATCCTGATTATCTCAAGCTGGCCGCGCATCAGCCCTTCGGGAAGACGTTTCGCTAAATATTCCGGATCAAAGCCTTGGGGATTCGATGTCGTCTCCACCTCAACTTTTCCTCCAGAATCCGCCAAAGCCCTTAAGAAGTCTATAGGCGCTTCGCCCAGCGTTTTGTAGGAAACCCCTGACGCATGGGCAGAATCTATGGGAATAAGTTTCTCAGCGCCGAAAAGATCCCCGAGCTTAGCAAGGATCCTCATGCAAACCTGCTTGGCCCAACCGTACTCGCCATCATAGATGCGCTCCTCCTCCATTGTCAAATACATAAGTTCAGCCACCACTACAGAACCTTAACCATGCCTCTGTAGGCATCCACCTCAACGATGTTGCCCGTCTTAATTGCACCTATGTCTATCTGATCAACCATTGGTATGTTCGCTATCACAGCTCCCACCACGACAACAGGGTCAGCCTTCTCATTTATCAGCGCCAGAGGCGCAAGGCCCCGTGCGGCTAAAGAATATAACACGTAACTTCCAACGGTTGAACCGTGACCATGGGGGAAACAGAGAATCCTACCTTTCACACATTCACCTTGAATGTCGCTTCCCTTTTCAATAATCCTGCCAGTCTGCGGATCCACCCCGCCTAGGAAGCTTATGGGCTTCCTTGAGACAAGGGCTTCTCCTCGGCATGATCCTTCAACAATTCCCCGACCCTTTAGGATTTTCTCAGGAGGCATCCCTTAAACCCCTAGTAGGATATTTTAGCCGAAAAGGGTATTTCACCAAGCACTTCTGAGGCGGCCTCCCCCACTTTGCCTCTCAGATTTTCGTCGGTGTAAACCCTTAAAATGTTTATGAACCCCTTTAAAACCTCGAAAATGTTTGATATTTCACTTAGGCGCCTCAACTCCACTCTGCCTTCGTATGTTTTTCGAACTATCGGAATTTCCATAGGCTCCATGAATATAGAATGATGGTAATATGGCACCGAGGGAACTGTCGGAACATCGATAACAACCAACTCGGGATCAACATTAGCCTTTAGGGCAATCTTCTCCGTCAGCTGATTACGGAACTCCTCAGCGCTAAAAATGTTAGAAATGGTCTTATCCTTAACATAGAAGGTCTGCTCATAAGCGCACTTTAGCATCCTCCGCCTTTCCATATTCCTGATGATGCCACTCGATTTGGTGCAATTCCTTAGCATGGTCCAAACAGTGTAATCATCCATAGCAAGATACTCCTCAGGGTTTCTGAACCCCGTTAAGCCCAGCTCTTCATCCGCCCTTTCCAAGGCCATCGCAAGCATTATTTGAGCTGCCCTACCCACCCTATGGAAGTATATGCTTTTGAAGGATTCTACACGTGCTATTATAAAGGATTCTAATGTGGATAGGGCACCTATATCCACTGCAAGGTTTCCATCTAAAACATCGAATGTATGGATAAGCCTGAAAACATCAACAAAGCCATATCCCGCCCCGGTGTGATATGTGTCCCGCACAATAAAGTCCATCTTATCAACGTCAATTGAACTGCTGATAATCTGGTTTAGAAAGGCCTTATCCCTGCTAGGATGTCGACCCACAGCTAAATCGGCTATTTCATCGACGCTGTAGCCCAGCTTGCCAAGTTCATCCTTTAATTCGCTGTTCTTAATTATCCACACAGTCAAATCTTCATGGGTTTTCCCAAGTTTTTTAATGAGTAGGTGTTCGAATATATGCGAAAAGGGGCCGTGGCCAACATCATGAAGCAGTGCTGCAATTTTAACAATCCCCGTCTCATCCTTGCTAATGTGCTGAGAAATGTTTGGATTCTCTAAGACCTTTCCAGATAAATGCATAACCCCAACGGAGTGTTCAAAACGTGTATGGTTTGCGCCTGGATATACATACTCTGCGCCGGCAAGCTGACGTAGTCTCCTAAGCCTCTGGACGGGATAGGAATCAATTACGGCTTTTTCTTCCTCAGTTATGTACACATATCCATAGATTGGATCTTTTATCTCACCCCAATAAACCCTCGCCATGTCAATTTCTCCGCGCTGCTGGTTAAGTATAATTAATGCAGGCGCTCTTATAGTTTGTAGCCGACCGCGGTGAATAGGGAATGACTGGAAAAGGCTTCCTCATATGCATTGAGGGGTTGGATGGCGCTGGAAAGACTACTCAGGCGAAGATTCTTGTTGAAAGTTTAAGGGCTAAGGGGTATGATGCAATTTATACCGCCGAACCCACAAGGGGACGGATAGGCCAATTCATAAAGAAATACTGCCTTCACGGAGAGAAGCGTCTCTCAAGCGTTGTTGAAGCTTTGCTTTTCGCTGCTGACCGTTTTGAGCATGTGGAGAGGGAAATAATGCCTGCTTTGGCATCAGGAAAAATAGTTGTTTCAGACCGTTACGTTTACTCTTCCATCGCCTATCAGGGAGCCGCCGGGCTTAGCTTAGATTGGATCAGGCTTGTGAATCAGCATGCCGTAAAACCTGACCTCGCCATTTTCATAGATGTTGAGCCAGAGATCGTGGTTCAGAGATTGAAGCCTAAAAAGTCTTTAATGGAAAACATTGAAACTCAGCGGAGGGTTCGGGAGGTTTACTTGAAACTCGTTGAAAGCGGAGAACTTTGTAGGGTTGACGGCAACAAGGCTGAAAAAGCT
>CAZAPQ010000121.1:0-21440 GCA_964487415.1 uncultured Candidatus Bathyarchaeia archaeon
TTATCAGTTCAACAAATCGGCATGCCATCTGCCCGGTGTGATAATGAAGCACTGGTGTATAGCCCGCTGCTATAGCTGTGGGATGGTAAATCACAATGATTTGCCCTATGAATTCCCTTGCAGTCGTTGGTATATTAGTAAGATGTCCACATACATCCCCGCGACGTATGTCTGTCTTTGCTATGCCACGAACATTAAAGCCTATATTGTCACCGGGTTCAGCTTTTGGAATTCTTGTGTGGTGCATTTCTATTGACTTGACCTCTCCCTGCTTATTGGCTGGCATGAATATGACAGTGTCGCCTTCTTTAAGGACACCTGTTTCAACTCTGCCAACAGGAACTGTGCCTACACCTGTGATGCTATATACATCTTGCACTGGAATCCTTAAGGGTTTGTCCACGGGTTTTGGAGGAATTTCAAAGGCGTCTAAAGCGTCCAGAAGTGTTGGCCCTTTGTACCATGGCATCTTGTCGCTTGGTTTAACTAGGTTGTCTCCAGTCCATCCAGAAACAGGCACAAACGATATTTTGTCAATATTGTAGCCTACCATCCTCAACATTCTACCGACTTCGCTTTTAATCTCATTATAGCGATCTTGGCTCCAGTTAACTGTGGGGTCATCCATCTTATTAACTGCAACCACCAACTGCTTTACGCCTAGGATAGAGGCTAGGAACGCGTGTTCCCTTGTTTGACCACCCGGGCCTATGCCTGCCTCGAATTCTCCTCTTTTCGCTGAAACAAGAAGAATAGCGGCGTCAGCTTGGCTGGCACCAGTGATCATGTTTTTAACAAAGTCCCTATGTCCTGGGGCATCGATAATCGTGAAAGCGTACTTTTTGGTTTCAAATTTCAGAAATCTAAGGTCTATGGTTAAGCCTCTTTCCCGCTCCTCCTTTAGGTTGTCCAGGACCCATGCGAACTTAAAGGTTTCCTTGCCTAATTTCTTAGCTTCCTCCTCAAATTGCTTTATTGTTCGATCGTCGACAACTCCTGTCAAGTAAAGCAGATGCCCTGTTGTTGTTGACTTTCCATGGTCAACGTGACCTATGATTACTAGGTTTAAGTGTGGCTTTTCTGGTTTGCTCATCATTTTACCTCCGTTTCTAAACCTTAACCTCTATTTTTAGCGAATTCGTTTACACAACTATTTATTCAATTATTTTAAGTTTATGATAGATTTTAACTAAGCAATATTATTCGGTAAAGATAATATTGAAATTTCACTTTGAATTTTTAAGGCAGGATAAGGTTCAAGCCAATTACTATGTCCTATGAAGTCGGGCGCAAATGAGTTTAGGTTTTAACTCAATGAACCCTGAATAAAACTTCGGCTTATTGGTGAGTTTTAAGTTTACGCTAAACAAAGGTTGGCGAAATTTTGTACTTCAGTCAAGAAGCATATGTCTCCTTCCCTTTGCGTGTGCAAATTATTATCTTAGTTTATTCAGAATCATTAATATTTTATGCATAATAGGCAGCATAAAAATCAGTGAAGCATTATTTAAAAATTATATTTAATATCGTCGTGTTATATATAAGTTGAATTAATATTTTACCTTGAGGCTTGAGCTATTCTTTCTAATTCATGACGTTTTGCAACAGCATAACTTTTCATATCATGGTTTGCAGCTAGGATAAGCTCTTCCGCTAGGCATTCCTCAATGGAGCGGGGGCTGTGCATGGCCGCTGACCTTGCGCCTTCACATATATGCCTTAACGCCAAGTCCATTCTTCTTTGAGGCGAGACATCCACTGATAAGTGGTAGACTATTCCACCGTAAGATATCCTTGTTGTATCTTCGCATGGCGCAGAGTTCTCCACAGCCCTAACAAGCACTTCTATGGGATTTCTGCCGGTGCGTAAGTGAATTATTTCAAAAGCATGTTTCACTATGTTAGTCGCTTTAGCTTTTTTCCCCGCATTTTTACCAGGCTGCATTAAGTTGTTAACTAGTCTTTCAACGATATTCACTTCTGCCTTTCCGAAGCGCTTATGTTCATGACGCCCCATTGAGTGGGGGATCAGAACAGGCTTAAGGCATATGTACCTTTTCAATCCCTGGTCGCGAACTTCAACTCCTTTAAAGTTCCATTTTCCGAAAAGCTTTATTTCTTTTTCTTCTCTGTTTTGTTTCAGCTGTTCTTTGCCTTCCATTTTAACGCACCGGTTTTTGTTTTCTTCCAAGTACAAGTTCCTTGAGTGACACTCCATTAACCATTATAACTTTCCAGCGTACCCCTGGAATGTCGCCCATGCTTCTTCCCCTCGAGCCTCCTATGCCTTCAACTATCGCTTCATCATGTTCATCAACAACGTTTAGTGCGCCGTCTCCGGGAAGGAAGGCAGTAATCACTCTACCATTCTTTATTAGTTGAACTCTGACGCATTTTCTTATGGCGCTGTTAGGCTGCTTGCTCTCCACTCCGACCTTTTCGAGAACTATCCCCCTTGCCATAGGGGCCCCTTCAAGGGGATCCGCCTTCACGTCCAGTTTTAGCATGCGCCTTTTATAATATCTATTACTCCATCGGAACTTTTTCCTCTTCGTTAATAGCTTTCTAGCTGCTAATTCGCCTCTCGGAGACTTGGAGCCCATGCCCTAGTTTTCCTCTCGCTACGTTAATCACAAATCTAATATTTAAGCTTAAGACCCAGTATTCTTTGTTTTTTATTAAGTTATGTTAACTGTTAGAGCATTAAACTGTTAGAGCATTACTTAACTGGTGATCTTGCAAAAACGAAATTAGATGGTTAATGGTTCCAATTATTTAGATGGAGATCCTATGGACCGCTGGCGACTACTGAAGTTTGAAACCCATAATGCATACATGAATATGGCTATTGATGAAGCAATTATGGATGCTCGCACTAGGATGCTTGTCCCGAACACTTTAAGGTTTTATAGATGGAATCCCTCAGCAGTGTCAATTGGATATTTTCAAAAATTAGAAACCGAAGTTTATCTTGAAAATTGCAAAAAGCAGAATGTGGATGTTGTTAGGCGGATAAGTGGCGGCGGCGCCGTATACCATGATGCCTGCGGCGAAATAACCTATAGCGTCGTGGCAGATAAGGAGTCGCTAAAGGCCGATGACTACCTAGATTTTTATACCAAAATATATGCTGGAATAGTCGAAGCCTTAAAAATTTTGGGTTTAGAAGCTGACTTTCAAAAGGGCGATGCAAAAAACTGTCCAAACCTAACCGTTAAGAATAAGAAAATTTCTGGCAGCGCCCAGTACCATAGAGGCGGAATCATCCTCCAGCATGGCACAATTCTTTTGGATGTCAACTTAGAGAAAATGTTCACTTTGCTTAGAGTGCCATGGGCCAAAACTTGTATGGAAGTTGTGGAAATTGCAAAAAATAGAATTACCTCAATAAAGGCAGAGTTGGGAAAGGAAATTCCAATAGACATTGTACATGATGCTTTGATTGATGGGTTCCAGAGGGCATTAAATGTTAGCTTTAAAGAGGAGATATTGACATCATACGAGAAAGCACTTGCGAAAAAACTTTACGAGGAAAAGTATTCTAGAAAAGAATGGAATTTTACTGGAAAAACGTCTATGAAATAATAATTCTTCTGCCTCGTAATTTTTATGAAGGCATCCGCCGGAATTTTATATGGGCACTGTGAATGGAAAAGTTTCGAATTAAAATCGCCCTATGCATATTCCTATCTTGCCCACTTCTATTATGTTGTTTGCCACCGACGCTTGAGAATTCAAGTCTTGTTACTGTCTACTTTTTTGATGTAGGTCAAGGTGATGCAATATTTGTTGACACGGGAGGCTTAGACATGCTTATTGATGGTGGGCCACGCAGTGAGGGTTCAAGGCTGGTGGGCTATTTAAATGAGCTTCATGTTTTAAAGTTGGATATAATCGTTGCCACCCATCCCCATGAAGATCACATCGGAGGCCTCATTAATGTGCTTAGTTCAAGCATAACTATCGATACTGTTCTACATAATGGTCAAATTGTAACCACAAAAGTATATTCAGATTTTATTAAAATAGCTCAAGACAAGCTTAAACTTGTTGAGCGGGGGCAAATTTATGTTTTAGATACGAATGTGAATTTCACAGTGTTGAATCCCACTCAACCCCTTGAATTCAGTGACGTTAACAGTAACAGTATTGTCTTGAGGCTTCAGGCGGGTAATGTGGCTTTCCTATTCACCGGGGATGCCACGTTGGAAACCGAGAACAGCATAATGGCCCTTAGTTCATATATTCAAAGTCAGGTTTTGAAGGTAGCCCATCATGGGAGCAGATATTCAACCTCTGATAGGTTTTTAGATGCTGTTAAACCTACATATGCCGTTATTAGCGCAGGAAAAAGCAATCCTTATGGTCATCCTCATCAGGAAACATTGCAGAGACTAATGAATCACGGAATCATAATCTATGAAACATACACCCATGGAACCATTGTGATGCGTACAGACGGTCAAATTATAAAAGTTGACATTGGAGAGGCCTGGCGGTCGCCAAGCTTCGATTTTACAATATCCCTTCAGGAGAGACTTTTATATTTGGCTCTGGCGTTTATGTTGATAATTCTATTTTTAGCTTGTACTTACAAACGTTCCAAAAGAAAATCAGCCAAGAAGAAATTTTGAATTAATAATTCTCGTATAGCCTTTTTCTTATTAATCGTCCTTCACGGTCTATTTCACCATTTCGTATCCTTGTTGTTGAAATGGGAACATGATTTTCCGCTGGAACCATTTCGACAACAACTATGCTTAGCGGTTGAAGCTGGCGCTTCTTTCGCTCCTCATTAATTTTTATAGCCATGGGCTCTGTTTCTTTGCTTACAATCAGGGCTTCAAGGCATCCTCCTGATAGGGTCACTCCATAGGCATCATTTAATGGAATTATTGTGGCGCGCTCAAGGAATCTATGCTTTGCCAGAAAACTTTTCAGCTCAGCTAATCTCTCCTCATAGGAGGCTGTTATATGGGGCTTCTTCATACGACTTACGAATTCATCTGTGCAAAGACCTATCATAACATGTTCGCCAACCTCAAAAGCCTTAAGTAGCAATGTTCTATGGCCCTTATGAAGTTCGTCGAAGGTTCCGCCTACTGCAACCACTTTAAACTTTTTCTTCTGCAAGTCTTTTACACCAGAAGTCTAGCTCCTTGAATATCCACATTGGCTACTAGCACGTTCTCTTCCGGCAACACTCTCTTGAAAGCTTGAGCCACTTCCTCAGCATTTTCAGATGTTGTTAAAGCATGTACGGCCTCTCCAACCATATTCTGGGCTGCTCCTATCGCCCCTGCCTCCTCTGCAATCTTTATTAATTCTTTAATACGCGGCGTCATAAACCCAGTTCTCTCTGCGAATCTACGGCAGCAAGCTAAAAAGTTTTCAAGGGAGGGTTCTGCAAGAATTTCTTCCAAAGTTCTTTTGCCCCACTTGTTCACAGCTAGACGTCTTTCCTGCGAGGATAAAACCTCCCTAGTTGGCATTGGTCCGAAAACACCAGCTATAATAACATAATCTGTAGATATAGGTATGCGGTCTATTATGGCCACTCCCGGAGCGCCGGGCTCTAGTGTGATTACACAACCTCCAAGCATTAGGGGACCGACTGTGCCCAGTCCCGTTTTACATTTTATTTCTGCGGCGTGGGCTATTCTGCCAAGCTGATTATAAGTCATGTTAAGGCCTAAAGCCTTCGAAAGTGCAAGGGCTGTTGTTAGGGCTCCGGCGGCGCTTGATCCGAAGCCAGCACCTATGGGAACATCAACAGTATGCTTAATTGTTACCTGATATTTTCCATCTATCTTATTAAGTATGGCTTTTGCTACACTCTTTGTGGTTTCAGCCTCCGGAGCGTTTCTACCATTAATAAAAACAGTTATACTGTTTTCTTCAGCCTTTAAAGCACTGACAAGTGTGGTTACTCCCTTTTGTATTCCGAAGCCTCCTCCTCTAGCTCCAATTCTATCAGTATTCAGGATGGGACTTCCATCAGGCATAGTGTCACATATTTCAAAGAAGCTTGAAATCCCACCTGGGCTAAAGGCCTTTGCTGTTCTCATTCACTTTCTTTCCTCGTTAGAGAGGGAAATGCCTTACGGCAAGCCTTGATTATTGGGGGGCCTAGAAGGAGTATGAAGGGAATCTCTGTTGTGAAAGTCCATACAAATATTATCGGTATTAGCGAGGCCTGTATTGGCTGCTTAAAGTAGGCGTTTTGGCCGAAGAAAATTTGGCTGTAGGCCCATACCACCAGCGCGATTATGGCGCTTCCTACCCCTAAGCCCATAACAGAGCCTATGCCGTAGCTTCTCCATTCAGGCCAAAACTTGGCAACTGCCATAATGATGGATATGCTTACAATCACCGTGGCTGTAAAAATTAGGACTATGTCTAAAGAAGAAAGTCCTGTGAAGCTTTGAAATTCCTTGGGCAGTAAAAGCGTGGGCAAAAGTAGGCCGGCAGCTATGGTTGTACCGCCAATAGCGGCGCTTAAGCTAATCCTTTTCCAATTTATGCCAGTTCTGGCAACATAACCTAAAATGTAGAATCCGGCGAAGTTCGCTGTTACGCCCGCTGAGAGACTCAACAAGGCATCTCCGTGGAAAAGCATATCCCTTATGAATATTCCTATGGCAGCGCCCATTCCGCCAACCCAGGGCCCAAATAGAACGGAGAAAACTGCTGGAATAAAGGCAGCAGGCCAAAAAGCTACCCCTAAAAATGTTATGCCGAGATCCGTTAAGCGTCCGATCACAGCATATAGGGCTGCACAAATCGCTATCATAGCAACATTTAATGTTTTCATGAGCAACTTCCCTTTTAAGAAAGAATGGATTATGAGCCTTCTCTAAATAAAAGTTTCCTACGAATTCTTTAAACATGTTTAAACATATTTAAAATTATAAAGGTTATTTCGCTTCAGACTTGAGTCATGTGCACTTTTAATACACTGTTTCTTTTATTTCAAATGATAAAATTTAATTTTTAAGTATTGCACTTTAGCGGGAAAGTGCGTTTAATGGTGCGGTGTTTCGCATTCATGTTTTCCGAGCTCCTTAAATATGAAGCATACATTTAAAATTGGGCAGTAAAATTCTAGGTGCGATAGATGCCTGAAAATAAGAACTGGCGTTACATTTACGCTTTATTAAAGCTTGCCGAACTTGGAGCCCATAGGAGAACAGCGAAGGTTTCAACAGAATTTTTAGCCAGAAAATTGGGGATTTCTCAACAATCAGCCTCCCGTCGCTTAATAGAGCTGGAACGTAAAGGCTTAATAGAGAGGACAATAACTCATGAGGGATGTTTGGTCAGATTTACAACTCAAGGTATTGCAGAGCTGAATAAGCTTTATTCAAGTTTGCGTTTTCTAATGGAAACCACTTATCCTCCATCAATTACTTTAGAAGGCATTGTTTTCACAGGGTTAGGCGAAGGAGCATATTATGTCACTCGAGACTTTTACCGAAAGCAGTTTATTGAGAAGCTTGGCTTTGATCCTTATCCCGGCACCTTAAACCTCAAACTTGTAACGGACTACGATATAAAAACGTATTCTGAGCTTAAAGCCTACCCAGCAATAGAAATCGAAGGATTCACAAACGAGAGCCGCACCTTTGGTCCTGTGAAATGCTATCCAGCCATAGTAGAGAATAAGATTAAGGGCGCAATAGTATCTGCTTTAAGAAGCCATTATGATGCATCTGTAATTGAGGTAATTTCTCCAACCTGTCTTAGAAAGACTCTTGAATTAAAAGACGGCCACAAAGTCAAAGTGGAAGTTTTGACGCTGCCCTAGACAATTTAACAGTGGCATGTTGTTTTATGCTCGGCTTTTGGATGCAAGTCCATATCCAATTATAAGTCCCGTTGCAAGTCCCCCGAAGTGTGCCAAAACATTTACGTACGGCGAGGTTCCGGTAACAATTAAAAGGAAGAAAGTGTAAACCAAGGCTCCAACTAAAGATTGGCCAACTTTTCGCCTAACATAAATGGCGCATGCCCCAAAAAGGCCGAAGATGGCTCCAGAAGCACCAGCAGAAACTACTGTCAGCCCGAGGAGTAAGGTTAGGAGATTTCCAGCCAGTCCGCTTAAAAGGTATATGAAAAAGTATTCCATCATATTGAATAGTTCTTCCGCCCTTAATCCGAAAATTATTAGGAAGAGCATGTTTCCTGTCAGATGCACAATATTCGTGTGGACAAATATTGCTGTGAAAAGCTGCCAGTACAACCCGTTAATTACCAAGTAGTTGGATTGGCCATACTGTAAGAGAACGTTTAAACTTATCACCATGAAGTTGCCGCTTAATATGGCAGTGTATGCGTAAACCGCCAAGTTTAAAGCCAAAATCAGATATGTTGTATAAATAGCCCGAGGATTTTTCAAGGCGTTTATGTACATTTTATCTCCTGTAATTTTCAATAATTTTCTGTTTAATTTTTGATGAGCTGTCTAACTCATTTTCTTCAAACTTACTAATTTTCACAACTTTTATGTTTAAGCCGCTTTTTTCCAAGTAGTCCTTCACGGCTTTTTCTATTCCATCCTGATCGTGGCCGATGGCTATAATGTCTGGCTTAATCTTTTCGATGACCTTCTCCATGTTAAAGTCCTCATAGCCTAGAATGGCTTCATCAACAACTTTTAAAGCTTCCACGAGCGCCCTGCGCTGGTTCTCGGGCATAATTGGTTTGTGGCCCTTTCTCTTTTCTACAGTGCTGTCTCTGGCAACGATAACTATCAGTTCTGCGTTTCTTCCGCCAGCCTTTTTGGCTTCCTCTAAGAACTTTACATGTCCAAGATGTAATAGATCGAATACACCGGAGGCCAATACTACTTGCTTTCTTCTGTTTCCTCCTTTTTTGGCCATTCGAATTTCACCAATCCCAGCATTCTTAAGGCATCCAATAGTCCCTCACAATAGGCAACAGAGGCAAGGCTAACTTCAAATCTTCTCTTCTCCTTATAGTATTTAGCATCATAAAGATAGGCTTTAGCCAATTCCACTAATTGCCTAATCAAATCCTTTGACATTACGCACGTGCTCTCAACAATTCCTATCTCTTTTAGGGCATGTTCTGTGGATACTATATATTTGGATACAATCTCTTCTATATTCATTCAATCATTCTCCTAACGCTTATAGGTGCTTTTGCAAAGGCAATAAGCGCCTCCGCCTCCATAAAATGGAGTTTACCAGTAATAACCAAAGTATGCGGTGGTTTCCCAAAGTCGTAAAAGATAAGTTCGCCAACATAATCCGCCTTAACAATTGGGTCTGGGCTTCCTGCTCTGGCTATGCCGACAGCAAGGCTTTCCCTTGTTACAGCGTCCATCCTTCTTTTTTCCTCTGTTTCAAGAAGCATTTTAAGAGCGTCTCTAATTATTAAATAGCGTTCTGCCTCAGCGTCTATATCTAAAAAGCAAAGCGTATGTAGTCCAAGTTTACGATTTTTAGCTATAACCTCATAGGGTGTTTCAGAGTAATTTTCTGGAAAGGGGATTGTTACACTTCTACCAAACTTGTAATTTTGAAGGCCACATAATCCAACAACAGCCGAAATTATAGAAGCCCCATGTATTATCCGAGTTTTAATTCCACGTCTATTAGCCTCAATCCTTAGGGCTATGTGGGTTGTAGCAACAAATGGATCGCCTGGAACAAGTAGGACAGCTTTACCCTTTTCAGCAACCTTTAAAATGGCTTCACCATTTTCTTCTTCCAACTCTCTTCTGGAGACTATTCGCAAAGTTCTGCCGGAGAGCTTTTCAAAACGCCTTAAAGAGAAACCCGGCAAGATGCTAGTGTAACACTCTATAAAAACAGCATCTGCAGTTTTAACTTCTTCAAGTCCTTTGAGGCTTACATCCATTTCATCATGCAAACCGAGACCAACGAAAACAATCTCGCCCATAGCCGCACCTTAAAAAAGCTAATATAACCATAGGATTTAAATTTCATATCAGAGGGAAAACGTTGTAGATTGGATATTTTAAAGGTGTGGAATTAACAGAGCTAGACTTATAAACATGAACCAAAATGTACCTACTGGGCCCGTAGCTCAGTAAGGTAGAGCGGCGGACTAACCTGCCGCACGGGTTGGGTTGAGGCTCTTAAGCATACGCGGAGACACCCGTAAAAACAATAGCAAGATTCTATTGTTTCGGGAAGGTCCCGGGTTCAATTCCCGGCGGGCCCGCTATTTTCTCTTATATGACTATCATTTGTTATAACTTAGCTTGAAATAAACCATAAATACAAGACCTTTAGTTGGCTACCTTCTTGTTCGGGGTTTAAGAAGATGGCGAAGAACTTTGCCCACGGAGATAATTTTGAAAGGTTACTACTCGACGCCATAGATGAAAGTCTAAATGCCCTAGGCGAAACTGTAAAGGCTACAGTCTTCTTTTTATTAAGGAAAAATTTCAATCTTCAGAAGAGGGAGATACCGCATAACCCTAAAAGGTTTGAGATTGCTTTTAGGAAAATGCTTGGCAAAAAGGGAAGCGAAGTTGTCGAGGACTTGATCCTCAAAAATCTCTACACGAAACTCGGCTTCAAACATAATGGGTTTAATGGAGAAGGATTTTGCGAACATCTGGAGAAAGTTCGCAGAATAATTAAAAACAAAAATGATCTATCAAACTTGGAATTCTAAGTCTTAAGGGAATGTCTGTCCGACGCCATTTTAAAAGAATTTGCATATAACTGCGAAAAATTTTAAAACATTTTTACAGCCTCAACGGTCCTTCGCAGGAGAAGTTGAGCTATCTCTTGGCTTGGCCATCCGCCTAACCCGCAGTCAGGGCCTGTGAAAGTTAACCTTTCTCCGAACTTTTCTCTAGCCTTTTCAAATCTTCTTCTTATCGTTTGCTTGTCCTCAACCAGTTGCAAATAATCTGGTTTTTTCAAATCCTTCTCATATAATTCAGCTATAAGGGTGTCTATGTCTGTTCTAGCGGTTCCTACTCGAATATATTTGTCAGCTTTCTCTAGCATACTTTTAGACACATATTCTAAATTCTTTGGTGATGATGCATACTCTATTGAGATCACATCAAACCCCCTAATCTCAAATACATCTGCAATTCTTGCTGGGGAATGAAGATGAATTTGCTTTGTAACATTATTATTAAAATCAAAGGCCTTTTCAAGGGCTTCTATTAGGATGTCCCTGTCCGCGGGTATCTCCTGAAAACCAAAGCTTGGTTCATCAATTGAAACAACTTCGGTCTTTATGTACTTGGAATCTAAAATGGCGCCCCTTGCAAAATTTCTGACCGTCTCAGCAAACATTAGGAGCACATCGCTATAAATTATTTTGCCTATTTCCCGCATGTATAATTCTATTGGCCCGGTTATGCACACTCGTAGCGGAATTTTCCTTCCAATTTCATCGTAAAGCTCTTTAGCCTCTATATTTATAACATACACTTCAGGTATTATGGCCATCTTTTCCTCGACAATGTAGGTTCCCCTGTCCATGGCCTTGTGTATCGCGTTAAGAAATTGCTTGTACATGTCGTAGTGCTGTGGATAATTTGCAACGTCTAATCCGGCTTCTATTTTCATTTTAAAAGAATTTATTATAACATTGTAAAAATTCTTAAATAAAAACTCATTTGCCCTGATATCCTTACCTTCGCTGATAAATTCCCTAGCCAATTCATAGGCTTTCTCAAAATCCTCCCTTCTAACATTAAACGGCAGTGGAAAACTTCCAATATCATCGACCTTGACATTCATACAATAGACTTATGCGTTGAACAATTTAAAAGTTCAAGCTTTCAAAGGCGGAAGAGTAACAAATATAAGCAGGTTTCTATCACAGAACCCCAAGTGGGAAAATGTCAAGTCTATGGAAACTCCGCATATCAATGATTGGAACCCTAGCCGTAATAATTGGTCTTTCAACACTTGTTTTCGCGGCAATTCTAAGCATATTCGGAATATTTGACCTGATAACTTTGGGTATATTAATTGTCGTCTGGAACACTGTTCAGTGGCTTATATCCCCCTATATAATTGACGCCTTGTACCAAACAAGAGAAATCTCCGAAAGTGAAAATCCAAGGTTGCATGAAATTGTTGAAAACCTTAGTAAGAAAAGCAATTTGAAAAAACCTAAGCTAATGCTTGCTCAAATACCAATTCCAAACGCCTTTGCATATGGTTCGCCCATAGCCGGAAATCGTGTTGCAGTTACAAGCGGTCTACTGAAAACCCTGAAATATGAAGAAGTTGAAGCCGTTATTGGACATGAGCTTGGTCACTTGAAACATAGGGATGTACAAATAATGATGTTTGTGTCCCTCCTTCCAGCACTGTTCTACTACCTTGGATATTCTCTTATGATCTCGTCAATGCTTAATAGGCGAAGGGAGGGTGAAGGCGGCTCAGCTCTGCTAGGAATGGCATTCATGGTCTTCTCATGGGTTTTAAATATCTTTATTCTATACCTAAGTCGTCTTCGCGAGTATTATGCCGATAGACACAGCGCTGCAATAGTGGAAAATGGAGCACAAAAACTATCAGTTGGCTTAGCAAAAATAGTTCATGCTACAAGAGGAATGCAAAAAGCCATAAAAGAAATGCAAAATCTTAACGCTTTCAAAGCCCTGTTTATATCAGATCCTGACAGGACGGACACCGATGCAGCGGCTATCGCAATTGCTGCTGCAGCGGCTTCAGACGATCAAAAATTAGTTCAAGAAATTGTTTCACAGAAAATAACATTTGCAAGTAGGCTTATAGAAATTTTCTCGACACATCCGAACATAGTTAAAAGAATTAAAGCTCTACAAGAATTAAGTTAAATTGAAATGACTAAGGGCAAAGTAATTAAATATCTTCATGTACGCATTTTTATTTAACCAGTAAGATTAATTCGTTATGATTGGTTTCCACCATTGAAAAAGGGAGAGATTCGTTGTCAAAGGACGAAAAAATTCAAAGAATTGAGGATTTGAATAGCAAACTCTTAATATTACGCGAAAAAAAGGAAAAAGCGGATGCAGAATTAAGGAATCTGGCTGAAAAGAGAGACAAGCTTAATGAAAAATTTAGAATGCTACGTTCCCAAGCAATTGAGCTAAAAAAATCAAGAGATAGGATAAATCTTGAAATTAAAGAGCTTAAAATGCAAGAGAGCAAAATGAAGAATGAGCTTGCAGAAAAAATTGAGGAAATTAGGTTTATAAGAGAAGAGCTGGGGAAATGGCCAGGTAAAACTGCCGCAAACTTCCCGGAAAAATTGAGAAGGGAAATAGAAAACCTGGAATGGAAGATCCAAACCACTCCTTTAAATTTGCAAGAGGAGAAAAAACTTGTTGAAAAGATTAAGAAGCTTGAAAATCAATTGGAAGTGCATGTTAAGATTGAACAGCTTAAGCAGAAGAATTTGGAACTTATAGCGGAGATAAAAGCCCTTAAGACAAGAATGAAACTTTGTCGGGATAAGATTTTAGAAAAAGTTGAGCAAAGCAAATTTTACCATGAAAAATTTGTGGAAAAATCAAACGAGGCGAAGGAGGTTAAAAAAGAAGCTGACCTTTCCCATCAATCCTTTCTTAGTGCAAAAACTGAATTTAACGGGATTAAAATGGAAATTGCGAAAATTTTGAATGAAATAAAACGGTTAAAGGAAGAAATTATAATGGAATATGAAAAAAATAAAAGGAAGAATGAAGAGTTGCTTCTTAAGAATCTGGAGGCGCAGGCCTTAAAGAAACTTGAGCGAGGCGAAAAACTGACTTGGGAGGAGTTCAGAATAGTTATCGAGCGAAAGTCAGCACAAGGTTAAAGTAGTTTTACATACTCATTGATTAGCGCCGAGCGTCAATGTCTAATGAGAAAATTAACAAAGATCAAAGAAAAATCCTGATTTTGTGTGTGGATAGAGACGGCGACATAGGCGCCAAAGTTCAAATTAAAACACCTATTTTTGGTAGAGAAAATAATCTTAATGCAGCTGTAGCTCTAGCATTAAGGGACCCGGAGGAGTCTGACGCAAATGCAATGTTTGAGGCAATACGCATATATGACCGTCTCGTAGGAGAGGCGAAGCCTGGGGAATCATTTGAGGTTGCAACTATTTCCGGGTCGGAACTTGGCGGCGTTGGTTCTGACAGAAAAATTGTTTCCGAGTTAGGAGAAATACTGAATTCTTTCCCTGCTAATGAGGTTATTCTTGTCTCCGATGGCTTTTCCGATGAGGCTATCCTGCCTCTGGTTGAGTCTAGGGTGCCTGTCTCCTCTGTGAGGCGTGTTGTGGTAAGACACAGCGAATCTATTGAGGAAACAGCAGCTTTATTCTCCCGGTATTTGAAGACAATTATAGAGAATCCCCGTTATTCGCGTATAATCCTAGGCTTTCCTGGAATTTTGCTACTAATTTTCGGGATTCTCGTGATATTTGGCTTTGTACATTATTATTTTATTGCTATTGTTGTAGTTCTAGGCCTTTATTTGTCTATAAAAGGATTTGGTGTTGATAGAATGGCGAAGAATCTCTATAAGTGGGTTAAAGAATATTCTCCGCCCCCGATGCCTGTTCAGATTTCAGGTTTCTCAACAGTTGCTGGCATCCTATGTATGGGGATGGGGCTTTATCTCGGTTGGGATTTTGTTTCAGGGATGAATATAAGCTGGGAAAATATTTCGAGCCAGTTGCCTCTAGCTGCTGGTTATTTTCTCAGGAACTCCAAGGATCTTGTTATAGTAGGTATTTGCGTTATGCTCACAGGAAGAGCTATTCGCTGGTATTTTGAGAGGGATGCTCGATTGCTACGGAATATTGCTTCAATAATTTTGATCGGGTGGAGCAGGCAAATTATAGACGCTACTTCCAATATTTTAATCAACCCTAGTATTGGCTATGAGGTTCTGATTTTTTCAATAATAGTTGGCATTTTGCTGGGTATAGCCTCATTTCTCACAATCCTTATAATTCATAGATCCATAAAAGGGTTCTTTAAGAAGGGTGAGGAACAAATTGAAGAGCTCAGAGAAAGCTAAAATAGCCATAATTGGCGGAACAGGATTTGAGAAATTTCTTGCCGAAGCCAGAAGAATTCGTATAGGGACACCTTATGGGATTCCGCCGCCTCTTTTTATGGGAGAGATTGACAATAAGATAGTATTTTTTCTTCCAAGACATGGCGTAGAACATTCCGTACCGCCGCATAAAGTAAATTACAGGGCAAACATTTACGGATTATATATCCTCGGCGTAGAAAGAATTATAGCCATAAATGCCGTGGGCGCCATAAACCCAAGCTTCAAACCAGGCGACTTAATTGTGCCTCACGATTTTGCTGACTTTACTAAGATGCGTTCAACAACCTTTTACGATGAGGCTCCGGTAACGCATATAGATGTTTCTCAACCCTATTGTCCTGAAATTCGTGAATCGCTGATAAAAGCCTCTGAAGCTGTTGGTGTAAACATGTGGGGTTCCGCTGTTCTTGTTTGCACCGAGGGTCCACGATTCGAAACTCCAGCTGAAATTGAAATGTTTAAACGCCTTGGGTTTGACATCGTCGGCATGACTGGCGTTCCAGAAGCTATTCTGGCCAGGGAACTTGGAATCTGCTATGCTGTATTATGCTTTGTTTCAAATAGGGCTGCTGGCATGCAGGAACGTCTAACCCCAGCTGAAGTTTACAAAGTCTCAAAACAGGTTGAACCAAAGATAAAGCAAATTTTGATTGAAACCGCGATTTCCTTGCCATTAGAACGTGAAAAATGCTCATGCATGCGCGCTCTCGAGAATGCGAGGATCAAATAATGCTGAAGACGCTGCTTTCAGTCTTAGGCGTGTATAAACTCTATGAGAAATGGTTATGGCATCAGATTAAAAACAGTGTTAAACCCGAACATATCGCCATAATTTTGGATGGGAATAGACGTTGGGCTGCAGAGAAGGACTTGGATCCATGGTTTGGTCATGAGAAGGGCGCAGAAAGGGTTGAACAGCTTTTGGACTGGTGTGCTAAGATCGGCGTCAAATCCGTAACCCTTTATGCGTTTTCAACAGAGAACTTTCGCCGTCCCCAAAAAGAAGTTGAGGAAATAATGCGAATAGCGGCTGACAGACTACAAAAAATACTGACAGACGAGCGGATACATAGAAATAAAATACGAGTTAAGGTTATTGGCCGCGTTCATCTTCTACCCGCTTATCTTCAAAATCTCATAGCCGAAGTTGAGGAAGCCACGAAAAAGTACAGTGAGCATTTCTTAAACATAGCCTTCGCTTATGGTGGAAGAGCGGAAATAGTGGATGCTGCAAGAAAAATTTCGGAGAAGGTTAAGCAAAACGAACTAAAACCAGAAGATGTGGACGAAAGCCTCTTTGAAAGGTTTCTTTATACGTCCCATTTGCCTAAGCAAGATCCAGATCTCATCATAAGAACTTCTGGCGAGGAAAGACTTAGCGGTTTCTTATTGTGGCAATCAGCCTATAGTGAACTATGCTTCTTAGACGTTTATTGGCCTGATTTCCGATTAATAGATCTGCTGAGGGCTGTGCGAACTTTTCAGAAAAGAAAAAGGCGCTTTGGCGCGTGAACTTAAGCACGCTTTTTAGCGCTTATGATAGATATTACGTCCATATCCTTCAATGTGTAATTTTCTCCAACTCTCTTCCTTTCTCTGGCTTCCACTGCGTAAATGAAACCCTCGCCTAGCTCTGTGTGGATAAGATAGGCTAACTCCCGCGCCGTTGTTCCGTATGGTACAAGATAGGCGTCAGGTAAAACTCGGCCATTGTGATCTGATAGATGTTCTAAATCCTCAACTGGGTATACGGTGATCATGTTTAGAAGTCTGAAGAAGGCTGTGTTTATGGCCTCTTGGACTCCTGTAGAGCCGAATTTGAGCAGAATTTTCTCTCTTATTGTTTCTAGAGCTCTAATCTGGCTTTCAGTTAGCTTTTCAGGGTTGCTTATCTTAAAATTGCAGTCTCCAGGCCTATAATCTATGAGTTTTCTCTCAGCAGCTCTTCTTAGGGCGAGCTCAGCCTCAGCGCAGCATGACACCACTGGATGGTTCAGCTTTTTAAGTCTCTCGTAGTTCTCCTCAGCCGGCGGTATATCCATCTTGTTTGCCACTATAAGCATAGGTTTAGCTACTCTTCTAAGGGTATCAACAAATTTTAGGAAGTCTTCTTCACTCCATGATGTGGGCTTTTCGGCATTCAATTCCGCCTGTTTAATAGCCTCAATAATGTGTATTCGCTTGATTGCTAAGCCGCTGAGCCTCTCCTCAAGCATTGAAACTAGATCTTTTCCTCCAGATTCGGATGTTCTGGCTATTTTAGGCCAATCCTTTTTTATGATGCTTGCCATCCACATTGTTATCTCATTTTCTAAGAACCTCACATCCTCTAAGGGGTCATGTTCGCCCGGTTTACATGGTCTGCCCTCAATATCCGTTCCACCTGAGGCATCAACTATGTGAAGCAGAACATCAGCTTTCCTTATCTCATCTAGGAACTGGTTCCCTAGTCCTCTTCCCTGCCATGCGCCTGGTACAAGTCCTGCACAGTCGATAAACTCTACCGGAATCAGCCTTACTCCGTCAAGGCATATGGAATTAACAGGGTTATCTTTAACGTTAAACTCTTTGCAGACGCATGGGACTCTGACATATCCTATTCCACGGTTTGGCTTTATTGTGGTGAAGGGGTAGTTAGCAATTTCTGCTGGTGCTAAGGTTGCGGCGCAAAAGAATGTGGATTTTCCAACGTTTGGTTTTCCAACGATTCCCAACAGTCTTGAATAGGATTTCTGCATTAAGATTCCACGATTAACATAATCGTATTGACGTATATTACTTAAGCTGGTCCCCTATATAATCCTAGATAATGTTCAGCTTCCTCTACAACTTTTGTATGTATGTGATCCCTATTATTAAGTGTCACATCAAAAACTTCTGCATCCGCCCTGTTTTTCACACTTTCTATAAGCTTGTCCTTCGCTTTCCGGTGGACGACACCTACTAAAAGTTTGTCACTTTTAGCAACCTCATCAACTGCTTTTTTAAATTCTTTGGAAAAAAGCTCCATGGGTCCTATCTCGTCTATGACCACAATGTCGCATTCTTTTTTGGCTTTTAAGATCGCCTGTACGCCTATTTCTTTTAGATCTTCCAAGTTAACGCGGTACTTACCAAGTTGTGGGCCACTCTTTTGGTTTATGTGGGCAAGCCATCCTTTAATTCCATCTTTAAGGTCTAAAATTTCGAATCCTATTCGAGTTCCCCGTTCCCGAACCTCGCGGCTTATCATGCCTCCTACGGTATACCCTTTATCTCTTAGGGCATCAACCACTTTCAACAAAGCCGTGGTCTTTCCAATTCCAGGGCTTCCTGTCAATAGGAGGATACGTTTTCGCGTTTTCCCCTCACCCTAAATTCACAATGGCATTATTTTCACTATAACATACTTTGACCAGAAATCTAATATTTCAAGTGGCTTATTTAATCATTAAAACGGAGAAAATTCAAGCACATGAGTGCTGAAATGAAGTATCAGGGATTTTCCTCAATCCTTAAGAGGCTGCGTAGCAGGTGGATGGCACGTAAGCATGGCAGAGTTTTACATTTATCTTTGGCTTTAATTTTCGCCTCTATGGTGTCCCAGTTGAATCATTTCGCCTTGCTGGAGTGGGGCATAACGAAGACATGAAAACTGAAAGATTGAAGATTGACTTCCCGCTTGAATCGATTAAAGAAGGCGAAGTTAAAGTCCTAGTTCCAAAGCTTAAGGCTTTCGTGGAAAGGCCAGGCGAGTATTCGCTTTCCAAGGCTCCTGTATTCTTTAATCCGGTTATGGAGTTAAACCGCGACATTGCCGTTTTAGCCACACAAGCCTACCAAAGAATAGTTAGCCGAAAGATCTCTATCTGTGACCCTCTGACTGGTTGCGGATTAAGGGGGATACGTTTTGCAAAGGAAGTTGAGGGTGTTAAAAGCGTCGTTATCAATGACATTAATGAAAAAGCTTACGAGCTGGCCAAATATAATGTCAACGCTAATGGTCTAGAGAGCTGCATATCCATCTATAATGAGGATGCGAACCTTCTTTTATCACGCTATGCGGCGCCGGGCAGAAGGTTTGACGTGATAGATGTGGATCCATTTGGCTCACCAGTGCCCTTCATGGACTCTGCCTTGCGCTCTCTCCGCGAGGGGGGGCTAATAGCCCTAACAGCCACTGACATGGCTCCCCTATGTGGAGTATATCCCAAGGCTTGCATACGGAAGTATGGGGGAAAACCTCTAAGAACCGAATATTGCCATGAACTGGCAGTTAGGCTCTTGATTGGATGCCTAGCGATGACAGCGGCTAGGCATGAAATGGGTATAAAACCCCTATTCAGCCATAGCACAGACCATTACATTCGAGTTTACGCAAGCGTTAACCATGGTGCAAAGGAGGCTGATAATAGCTTAAGCCAGATGGGGTATATTCTCCACTGTTTCCACTGTTTCCACAGAGAAACCATTGGCAGAGATGAAATATTCGCGGATCATAAAAGATGTCTGGAATGTGGGGCTGAGATGGATTATGCCGGGTCTTTGTGGCTTGGAAAACTCTATGAAAAAGGATTTTGCAGCTTAATGATGAAAGAAGTTGGAGTGAAGAAACTTGGGACAAAGAGAAGAATTCAAAGGATTATGACGTTGATAACTGAGGAGCTTGAAGCCCCTGCAACCTACTATGTTTTAGACAGGTTCTGTGACAAGTTAGGTTTGCCGGTTCCATCTATTAAGAAGGTTGTTAGCCTCTTAAAGAAAAAGGGATTTAACGCCTCACGAACCCACTTCCACCCGAGGGGAATAAAAACAAATGTATCCTCCCTAAATATGGAGAGTTTATTACGATGTATCACCTCAGGCTAGCTTTATTTGCTTCTGATATTGCTTTAAGTTTAAGTACATGCTTCATAAACTTAAGTTAATTGATTTAATTGAAAATCCATGGGGGTGTGTTAAACTCGGCAAAATTCTTGTAACATCTGCCTGGCCATACATAAACGTCGTGCCACATATCGGCAACCTAGTAGGCTCTGTGCTTTCAGCGGATGTTGTGGCCAGATTTTATCGGCTGAAAGGCGAAGAAGTGGTCATGGTAAGCGGATCTGATGAGCATGGCACGCCCATAGAGGTTGAAGCCATAAGACGAGGTATTCCTCCTAAAGAACTCACGGATAAAAATCATGCAAAGGTTGTTGAACTGTTCGCTAAATGGGGCATATCCTTTGACAATTACACACGAACCGAAAGTCCGGTGCATAAGGAGTTCGTTCAGAAGCATCTAATGAACATCTACAATAATGGCTATATTTTCACAAGAGAAACTGAGATGCTTTACTGTGTAAACTGTAAACGCTTTCTGCCTGACAGGTTTGTTGAAGGTAAGTGTCCACACTGCGGATATCAGCCTGCCCGCGGTGACCAATGCGATTCTTGCGGGCGGCTTCTAGAGCCAACATCCCTTATAGAGCCTTACTGTGTGATTTGCAAAGGTAAGCCTATAGTGAAAAAAACTAAGCATTGGTATTTCGACCTGGCAAAGTTTTCTGAAAATCTCCTTAAATATATCAGCGGAAATAAGCAGCTTCCCAGCAATGCTAAAAACTTCAGTCTAAACCTAATAAGAGAGGGTTTAAAGCCTAGAGCCGTTACAAGAGATGTTGCTTGGGGAATTCCAGCACCATTTCCTGAAGCTGAAGGTAAGACGATTTACGTTTGGGTTGAAGCCCTTTTAGGTTATGTTTCAGCAACAATCGAGTATTTTAGAAACCGCGGAGATCCGGAAGGATGGAAAGCCTACTGGTTTAATAAAGAGGCTAAAAGCCTATATTTCATAGGCAAGGATAACATTCCCTTTCACACCATAATTCTACCAGCATTGCTGATGGCTTCACATGAGGACTATAATTTACCATGGAATGTTTCCGCAACGGAGTTCCTTCAGTTTAAGGGCGAAAAAGCTTCAAAGAGCCAACGTATAGGAATATGGATAGACGAGGCCCTGGAACTTTTTCCAGCGGATTACTGGCGTTACTTCCTAATGGCCATACGGCCAGAAACAAGAGACTCCAATTTCTCATGGGATTTATTCATAGAGAAAGTTAATGCTGATTTAAATGATGCTTTAGGAAACTTCGTCCACAGAACCCTATCATTCATAAATGCACAATTTAATGGAGAGATTCCTGAACCAGGCGATTTTGACTCCATTGATAATCAGGTTCTCGAAACCCTCAAGCAGCGAGTTAATGAGATTGCCGAGCATTATGAAGGTTGCAGGTTGCAATCTGCGGCAAACGCTGTTATCAGCTTAAGCCGCCTAGGAAATCAGTATATCAATGAAAAAGAACCTTGGAACCTAATTAAAGAGGACAGAGTTAAAGCGGC
>CAZAPQ010000122.1:0-7361 GCA_964487415.1 uncultured Candidatus Bathyarchaeia archaeon
CTTTCAAAATACGTTTCGGTTTTTCACTTCACTGGTCACGGAAAATTTGTCAAAAATCAGCCTGAAGGAAAAAGGGGCAGACTGCTTCTTTATAACAATGAGGAGTTGACTGAAAATGACCTTCAAAAGTGTTTCAGGAAAGCAAAAGGTGCACCGTATCTTGTGTTTCTTAACGCCTGTGAAAGTGCCAAGGAAATCTATAGCTCGCACTTAATAGATGCCTTTCTTATGTATGGTGCTGAAAATATTGTGGGAACTGTATGGTCTGTATATGACAACCCTTCAAAAGGATTTGCAAAGGAATTCTACGATAGAGTTGTTAAAGGAGAAAATTTTGGTATGGCTCTTCTTTCCGCAAGGCTTCATATGATAAATTCCAGAAAACAAGAGGACGCTCTTACGTGGCCTGCATTTATCCTATATAGAAACCCCAATAATGATCTTCAAAAGCCACGATGATGCCATAACCTATTATAGCCTTTACCAAAGCAAAGAGCAGAATTAACAATTTTTCAATTAAATTTTAAGTTATTAGCCAAATAACTTGCGCCTTGTTTTAAATTGTTGGTCGCCTTTCTAAATTTTTATAATTTTCTTTCTGCCCATCTTTAGATGACATAGTGTGCCAGGGAAGTTTGTTTGATAGTTAAAGCTGTTCGTGTTCAATATTTCCGTTGCGTCAAAGATTAAACTCTTTTTTGTAAACTCCAACAGCGGGATTTTCTATTTCGATGAGACGATGCCTTTTTAAAAGTGACATGAAGATTGGTCAGCCCTTTCGTAAAGTTTCATTCTTGCAGGTTATAAATGAAAAAGAATTTTACAGGAACACTTTTGCTTAATTTCTAAGCTAAAATGGGCTTTTTCATTTTGGCTTTTTCAGCCATTTCTTTTGACATTTTTGTTTCGTAATCCCTAAGCATCTTCACCAAAGGATGTTCAACGTTAATCCTGTAAAGCTTGGCTTTCCCTATCTTTCTGGAAACTTTAACTATTCCATATTCTTCCAGTTCCGGAAAATATTTGTAAAACGTTTGTTTACTCATTCCTAAAGCCTCTATAACTTCCTTTTTAGTGAAATCAAACAACGGATTATCCAAAAAGAAATCCACTATCCTAAGCTTCGGCGAATCCCCAAGAGTCTTGATAAGAATCGATTCATACTCTTTTTCGGAATAGAGTTTTCCACTCATCTTATTTCACCATTCACTTTGGCGTTTTTGCGTCTTGGCATTTTGCCAGTCTGTCACATTGGTATTTTACCGGAAGAGTATTTATATGTTTCTTTTCAAAGGTATCAAAAGTGAACATATAATGAGCATAGAACTTAGCGATGAAGAAATCAAGGCAGACATGATGAATAGGCTGCTCAGAAGAAACTGTTGGGGTGCCAAATACCTGCCCATAGACACGCTCATAAACTGGATGGCTAGAAAAGTTAAGCCAAACGGCAAAAGGGTTAAAAAGTTAATTAAGCAGCTTGTCAATGAAGGATTCCTTATTCCTCATAAAAAGGGGGAAACTGTCTCTTTAAACCCTGCAAAAAGCGAAGAAATAATCGAATATATCAAACGTTTTCTAAAGTTTTAATAGTTATTTTATCGTGCTTTTCTAAAAATTAAGGTTTCCGAAAAAGAATTTATCATGGTTTAGGCAGCCATATGCGCCATCTGCTATTTGACCAGCGTGTCTGCTATCGGCTTAAGCTTCATCATTGACGACAAAACGTAAGTAGGCTGAGTAAAGCTCCACCCTTAGGTGTCCTGCAAACAGAAAACCCAACAATCTTCAAATATTATGAACCTTTTCCGGCAAACGTTATGTTAGATACGATAGCACAAATAAGAGAGATGAATGCTATCGTTTAATCAGCAAAGCCCCTTTACCACCGCATAGGTTTAACACATAATCCATAAAATGCCAAGACGGTTATGGTAAATGAAATGTAGGACCCGAACCCTTTTGGGTTTAAATCCACATGGGCCCGCCAGAAATATTCAGCTCGTTCGTAAAGTTTCATTCTTCAAGTCAATGGATCAAAGATAGCGTTGCATATGCAACTATCCATGCAGGAAAGTGGTTTCAAGCGTTAGTAGCAAGATTACTTGGAACATTTTTCAAGTAGGCTTTACATTCTTTCGGGCGCCAGTATGCCCAGCAGGTTTAAAGCGTTTCTTAATGTTATGCGGACGGCATCGACAAGCGCGAGCCTTGCATCGCTGAGTTCCTGCGGTTGAGCCTTTATGACCGGGAAGGCGTTGTAGAAGGTGTTAAACTTATCTGCCAATGCATTAGCATAGTCCGCTATCAAGTTTGGTTTAAGAAGTTCCGTGGCGTCAACGAAAACCTGCGGAAATTCTGCCAAAGTCAATACAATTTCATGTTCAAGCTTCTCGTTCAGCAAATCGTAAGCTGGATTTTCTGGCTTTCTTGACGCCTTACGCAATATGCTGCATGCCCTAGCGTGGGTGTATTGAATGTAGGGACCGCTGTTCTTTTCGAAGTCTATGACCCTATCCCAGTTGAACTCCACTGGTTTAGCGGGGTCAACCTCCACGAGGGCATAGCGGACAGCTCCTATGCCCACAAACTCTGCAACCCTCCTTTTATCTTCCTCAGGCATTTGAGGTGAGTGCTTCGAAACCTCTTCGTAGGCTCTTCTTACGGCTTCATCCATGACCTCGTCAAGGGTTATGTAGCGTCCCCTCCGACTTGACATCTTGTATCCCGGCAGGGTCACAAGGTTATAGGCAAAGTGGATAAGATTGTCCGCCTGCTTTCCATAGCCAAGAGCGTACAACGCTATTTTGAGCTGCAATTGGGCTAGTGATTGCTCCATGCCTATAACATTAATGCACCTATCAGCTCTCTCAAATTTCCAAATGGTGTAGGCGATGTCCCTTGTGGTGTAAAGGGTTGTGCCATCAGCCCGGACAAGGGTTAAAGATGGGACAGCATAGTCGTCCCTTAATCCAAGCCTCTTCCTAAGACCTAAAACTTCAACGGCCTTTTCCGCATCAAATTCGAGAACACCTCCTAAAACTTGCACAAAAGGTGTTCGCTTAAGTCTCAAAAGGACCTCAGTAACCCGCCCGCTCCATACAAGATCACTCTCCCAATCCCAGGAATCGTAAGTTATTCCTGCGCGTTTCAGGGTCATCATAAAACCTTCAAGGCATATCTTGCTAACTTCCCTTATTAGATCCCTTGCTCTCTCCTCGCCAGCCTCATATGCCCTATTCAACTCGTTAACCTTTTCCTCAGGATTTTCATTTTCCTCTATCCTTTGGAGAAGACTCTCAAAAAGTTCTGGATATTTCTCTTTAAGTTCAAAGGCTATGGCTGCCCACTCATCCAGTTCCTTGTTGATCCTCCTAACCTGTTCTTCATCAGAAGATTTTTTCGCTTGCTCCAACTCCCTTTTAAGCCTGTTAATTTCAACAAGACAGCTTGTTATCGTGTATATTTTCCCAATGAAGTGATCGGGCTTCTCAGGAGGTTTAGGTCTCCCAAGCTTCTCGTATCCATATGCAACCACTGCCGTTTGCCTGCCCACATCATCCACATAATAGTGCCTATAAACCCTATGCCCCCTTAGGGCAAGCATACGGGCTAAGGAATCCCCAAGCATGGGGTTCCTTGCCTGTCCGATATGTATGGGATGAAGAGGATTCACGCTTGTATGTTCTACAATGACCCTCCGTGGCTTATCAACCTTTAAAAAACCATAGGATTCATCCAGCCGCCTCACAGACTCTACAGTTATAGCCGAGAACTTTGCAAAGTCGACATAAAAGTTTATGTAACCTCCTCCAGCCGCGGCTACTTCTTTGACCAGGTGAAACTTTGACTTGTCCATGTTATTAACAAGGCGTTCAGCAATCACCATTGGTTTCTCACCAAATCTTTTAGCCATTTCAAAACAAATGGAGGAAGCCAGCTGCCCAAACTCCATGACTGGAGGCTTTTCGAAAACCATGTGCTCCGGAACTTTGTTTGGCAGTACCTTCCTTAGGGCATCTCCTAGCAGGGCTGCGCATTCCCTTCGAAACTCTGCAATAGGATTCTCAGATATCACAGTCTAACCATCCAAGGGTCTGCTGAGTGTTTTAGTGCTAACACTAATATATCTATGTATAGCAATAGCTCAAGAGGATAATCATGAAGCCAAAAATAATTTTCTCAGGAAAATGCTTGGAGTACGGATCATGGCATATTGAAAGCCCACGCAGAGTTAAAATAGCCTACGAGATCCTAAGGGATAGGGGCTACGAGTTCGTTGAGCCGGAACCAGCAGAGGAGCAGGATCTTCTTAGGGTTCATGATCCATCATATATTCGGCTACTTAAAGAGGGCGCCATAGAGGATCCTGACACGCCGGCATATGAAAACATTTACGAGTATGCTAGACTTGCAGCCGGAGGTGCCATTTTGGCCATGAAAATTAATGGTTTCTCATTGATGCGGCCTCCAGGGCATCATGCTGGAAGGCGTGGACCAGCACTTGGCGCTTATACACGGGGCTTCTGCTACATAAACAACATAGCCGTGGCGGTAAGACACTTGAATAAGCCAACCCTGATTTTGGATATAGATGGGCATCATGGAAACGGAACCCAGGAAATCTTTTTAGGCGACCCAAAGGTGGTCTACATTTCATTGCATAGGTATCCTCATTATCCAGGCACTGGAGCCTATTCTGAGGCAAACTGTTTCAATTATCCCTTGAATGCTGATTGCGGTAATGAGGTTTACCTGAAAACCCTGAGGCAAGCCTTGGAAAAAGTTGACATACAAAAGATTGAGGTGGTTGCGGTTTCAGCTGGATTCGATACATGGAATGGAGATTTGGCCTCCTTAGGGCTAAATGAGGAAAGTTTCGAGAAAATAGGCGAGATCATAGCAGCCCTTGAAAGGCCAACCTTCTTTGTTCTTGAAGGTGGATATGTGGGTGAGAATATTGGGAGGGCTGTGGATGCGTTGCTTAAAAACTTCGCCTGAAAAATTAGCTGGCACCCTAATATTCGTGGGAACAGCCCAGTTCATCCTATTCGCAACAGTTGCGGAAGCCCTCTATCCTGACTACAGCATTTCAAATAACTACATAAGCGATCTTGGTGTGGGGCCGTCCGCCCCTCTATTTAACTCTTCAGTCTTAGTTTTGGGCCTTTCAGTCGTAGCTAGCGTATATCTGCTACGCCATGTTTACGGTAAGCATCTTGTTTTTCTTATTTTCTTGTTTCTATGCGGGATTGGAGCTGTCGGCGCTGGATTATTTCCCGCAAACCTTAGTGTTATTCACCAGTTTTTCTCCATGTTAGCTTTCTTATTCGGTGCTTTGTCTGCTGTGGCTTCCCTCAAAATTCAGAAATCGCCTTTCTCGTACATTGCTGCTGTACTGGGCCTGTTTTCTCTTGTAGCCTTTGCAATGTTCACGTTTTCCGAGTATCTTTTTTACGTACATTCCGTGGCGCATTATTTTAAGCTGGGTAAAGGCGGACTGGAACGTATGATTGCATATCCAATTTTCCTGTGGGCTCTAGGATTTGGAGGGCATCTTGCAGGAAAATCAGTTGACAACGAAACCTTGAATAATGCTCCTTAGGGCACGGCCGATTACTGGATGTTTTCTGATATAATCAAATGCAACCTTAAAGTTGGGATCCCTCTCCATAAGCCTAGCCAAAATTGCATCGTAATCCTCATTATTCCTTAAACACTCGTTAATCGTTGAACTCCAGATGCGAAGCTGTTTAGCATAGGCATTCAACTTTTCAACGGCATTATCAGCCGGGCCAAAGTGGGTATAATAAATAGTTTTTGGGTTAAGCCTTATTAGCTTGTCTATGGACTCAAAAAGTTTCTCTAGTATTATGACGGGAGGTGTTGCCGGAATTATGGCGTTTAAGTCTTTCACGTGCATACCAGCAGTTTCTCCTGGAAAGAGGCTGCCGCTTAGCCTTTCATAGTAGCTAACATGGTGGGGGGCATGCCCAAGGGTTTCAATAACTTGGATTTCCATGTTTCCCAAGTCTATGCTCATACCATCCTCGGCGGGAATAAGCCTCTCAATAGGTATGGGCGCAGGCTTGCCAAATATGTCAGCAACCTCCCCCAAAACCGCCTTAGATTGCTCCCAAAGTTTATCCGGATTGGCCATATGGGTTAGGCCCTTTGGATGCGCTATAACCTTCACGTTTGGCATCTTATCCAAGATAAGGCTAGCTCCGCCCCAATGATCCACATGAATGTGGGTGACCATTAGGTAGGCGATCTCTTTCAAGTCGACGCCAATCTCTCTTAGTCCAGTCAACAACCTTTCAGCGCCTGAGGCAGGCCCACCCTCGATTAAGGCCGTTTTCTCCCCCCTTAAAACATAAACAGCCGTAAAATTTTCAATGCCGAAGGGCTTAACATCAATCATGTAAATTTTCCCGTTGACCTTAAATGAATTCACGGCAATCACATCTTTAAAGGAGACTCTCTATCATGCGAGTAGTATAACCTAAAGCTTTCGCTTCAAAACTTGTAACATTCTCATTTTCTAGTAAAGGGTTATTCACGCAGAAACCCTAGGAATGCAGTTAGCTAGCTTTTGAGACAACAAATTGATGTAAAAATAAAAATGGTGATGCGGCCGCCGGGATTCGAACCCGGGATCGCAGGCTTGGAAGGCCTCCACATGCCTTTTCGGGGGCTTTCTGTGTCCTAACCAGACTAGACGACGGCCGCCCATTTGGCATTTTTATATTTTATCGGGATGAATAAATCTTTTTTTAGGTTAATGCCTTTACTTATCCTCACCTTTTCAACAGGTTTCGTCTCTGCCGCTCTATGTTCTTTATTCTGGCATACAGCTTCGCCAGCTTCGTCTTGGAGGGCTTCCGCATCCTTTTTATTCGCGCTGGAACAGGCTGAAAGGGCCTTTCTGGAAGATTTTCACTTCTCTCTTTAGTAATGGTTGCCCTTGGAGAGTTTTCAATCCTCTTGAAAACCACATACCCTTCCTTAAGGTTAACCTCAACCGTTCTCCACCCTGCTTCAATCCAGGCCTTTGAATGGATTCTATTAGGGGAGTTAGCCCACCAATCAGTGGAGCGGTAGGCTTCAATTGGAAGATTGTCGCCTATTATTCCATCTATCTGTGCCAATGTAAGACTGACGCTATCGGTGAAAGCTTTTCTAAACTTTAAATAGCTTGTAAGTCGTGCATACTTGTTCTCGGCTTTAGGCGAAACCATTCTTCTTGCACAGTTCAGACAAGTCATTCTTTGAGTGTCGCCTGTGGAAACATCTGGAACCATGCAGTCTAAACAGAAGTATTGACCGCATTTCCAGCATCGTCTAAGATAGCCATAGGC
>CAZAPQ010000123.1:0-5699 GCA_964487415.1 uncultured Candidatus Bathyarchaeia archaeon
AAATCCGCCATACGCCACATCCCTCAGCTTAATCAATAGCCAACTATGCCATCGCATTTGAAAAACTTTCTGAAACCAATCTCCAATAAGCCAGTTAAGCGCCAATCAAGTGTCTTGTTGATGCTTTTGTATACAAGAATATGAAACACTTGCGCGAACTCTAGGAAAATATTTTCCAGATGTCGTCTAAATACAGAATATTTTTAGCTTTTGCATGTATCACAAATACGCCACAGTTAATTCAGTGAATAAGTATTACTGAACTAATTTTAGCTAACCAAAACCTCACCAAGACCACCAAAAAATACTTGGCCTTTAGCGATCCCCCCACCAAAGTTAAAACAAGAATTAAAATTTAAGGAGAATTTAGGGACATAAAGAAGGTTTATTCAAAAAGGTCATGAAATAATGTATCTGAAATCCTTTTTAAAGTGATTTCCCAAGTATGAATTTAGATGGGAAATTTAGAGGTCCATTAAGTCATACTTTGAAGTTTCCCTTAGCTCGCATTTAAAAATCTCCTCAGGGTAGAATTTAGGTTTAATTTTCAGTTTCAAAATAAATTGATCAAACTCAGATTTCAGGCAATTTGTGTAGACGGCAATAGCCCGTCTGGGGTGTCGAAGCTTCTACGAAGATTTCCGCTGCTTTTTGGTATGGAGATTTTCGTCAGTCTCTTTGAAAAGCCTCAGCGAACTCCATAGGTTCCAGAAGGGGGACGAAGCGAAAAGGAATAAAAATGCCTCTTTTTAAATTTTAGGCTAAAATTCGGCTCCAAAGTTTTAGCGTTTAGGGTTGGGTATCGTGCAGCCTATGGCTAATTCTTATGCGAATTTTTTCGTCCCCTATTTTTGACTAAAAATTTGAATAGGCCTTTTTTAAGGCTGTATTTGCTTTTAAATAAATTTCGCTTTTCGATCCTACAACATGGTGAAGCTGACTTGTTGCTGCTCCTTCAATATTCCCAATTTTGAAATAACCCTATTAATTGCCATCCAGAACTCATTGAAGGTCAGAGGAGAAAGTTGAAGGTTTGAGGGTAAGCTTTGACTATTGATTATTTTGGTGACGGCATAGAACTTCTGGAAAGAACCGTTAATGGTAAACGTGTTAAAGTTGCATGGGATTGGGGAAACTTTAAGAGTACTGAAGGTTTCCCTGTTGACGATAACTTGATTAATTGGGTTATTGGACAAGACCAAGCCTTAAACGAGTGCTTTCTATGTCTTAACGAGTGGGTTCATAAATTAAAATTCCTTGAAGAGTCAAATTGGTATGAAAACTGGAGTGATCCAAACAGGCCTAAACCATCAGCAAAAACAATCATTAGTCCAGGACCATACCTTTTGCTTCTAGGCGACCCTGGCACGGGCAAGTCCCTTATCGGAAGGGCCTTAGCTGAAAAGTTAACACAAATTTATAGGGAAAATGACATAAAGCCATACGATGTTTTATGCTGGAAAAATCCTACTTTACCAAGCCAGCCTAAAATTTCTATTCACAGGGCAGGAGAAGGAAAGAAGATCGTCCAAAAAGAGCAGATTAATGAGTTTAAAAGAAAGTTTGCCGTGAAGGTAGGGCTTAAAGTTCTACAGTTTTTCCTCATCATAATGGGTCTACTGTTGGTGTCTCTGGGACTATATTTTATGTTTCAAGCATGGCAGATGTGGAATGAGAATCCCTTGGTTTTTGGGGAGCCACTACAAGAACGTTATAGCAACTTCCAAGAATATCTTGTAGGAAAATTTGTCAGCTTTGTGCCAATAACATTCATCCCAGGCGGAAGCCTCATCTTCTTTGGAGTTTTCATATGGTGGCTTTCCAGAATCGGCGGCCTTAGTGCCCTGAGGGGGATAGGAGGCGCACAACAAAGCGATGTTCCGAAACTCTTAATTGACAACAGCTCGGGGCAAGCACCCTTTGTGGACGCCACAGGCCACAGAAGCTCTCAGCTTTTCGGCTCCATAGCATGGGATCCCTATCAGACCGGAGGTTTAGGAACCCCTGAGCATCAAAGGGTAACTGCCGGCGATGTTCACAGGGCATCCTTTGGAATTTTATATATTGATGAAATTAAGAACCTTGACCCTGAAGAAGCGGTAACACTTCTGACGGTATTAGAGGATGGACAGCTGCCCATAACTCTCCGTGGAAAATGGCATGGAGGAGACACTGCAGCTATGGCGGTTTCCACAGAACCCATTCCAGCGATCATTTTTCTAATAGGCGCCGGAAATTTTGACAGTATAAACCAAATTCACCCGGCCCTGATGGATAGGATCTACGGTTATGGAAAAATTGTTAGAATGAGTAATGATATGCCCAATACATTGGAGAATCGAAGAAAATACGTTCAGTTCATAGCCCAAGAAATTAAACGTTTCAACCTAATTCCATTCAGCAGAGAAGCCTGCGAAGAAATTGTGGAGGAGGGTAGACGTAGAAGCAATAAGAAGGATGCTTTAACAACACGTTTTAGGCCCTTAATCTCAATAATTAAAACTGCAGCGACGCTGGCCATGGGTGAAGGATGTAGGGTTGTTGAGCGAAGACATGTTATTGAGGCTATAGAAAAACACTGCAAAACTATACAGCGGCAAATACTTGAGCATGAAATGAGCGAGAGAGGCAAATTGCTTGAGATAAAGCCAGAAGGAGTTAAAATTGGGCAAATTTACGGTTTAGCTGTGGTTAGGGATCCCTACAGTGGAGAAATGACTGGAAGTGTACTATGCGTTAAAGCCAACATGATGAAGCGAAGCGAAATGCATAGGAACTACCCAATTAGAGGCTATTATAAGGTGACCGGTGTAGCAAAAGGACAGCAGAGCTTCATAGCCGACAGCATAGCCAAAGTCAGAAGCGTCATTTTGCAGAAATATGGCATAGACATAGCTCAAGACTATTTAACGCACATAGACTTTGCCCAATCATACGGCGTGGACGGAACCTCTGCAGGCGTGACGATGGCTATACTTCTATGCTCGCTTATTGAGGGGAAGCCCATAAGGCAGGATGTAGCCGTGACAGGCGAAATAAATCTAGGGGTTAGTGATTCAATCCAAATAACCGCTGTTGGAGGAGTTCATGAGAAGATAAAAGCTGCTGAAGCCTGGGGTTTCAGTAAAGTTGTTATTCCAAAGAAAAATTATGAGCATTCTATCGATGTGCGCGATTATAAGATTAAGGTGGTTCCCGGGGAAACCTTAGACGATTACCTACAAGAGTGCTTGGTAGAGGAATCTAAAATAAGGGTTCCAGTTAAAAATGCATAAAAATCCGAAAGGATAAAACTACTGTCCAGAACCCAATTAAAGGTTTCCATGTATGACCACGACGGCTGACAAGGATGCTATTCGAAGGTGGCGTAGACGGGGTTTTTATAGCGAAAATGTCCTAGTAAAGCTTTTACAGAAAAAAGGCTTCAAAGCTGTGAGAATACCAGTAAGCAACCCAAGCCTAAACCCCCTGCCAGATGTTATAGCCAGAAAAGATGATGATGTCTATGCCTTTGAAGTTAAAAATGCAAGCTACTATGCCTACTTTCCAAAGCAACAGATTGAAAAACTCTTCAGATTTTTAGACGAAATTATACCCATAGACAGGAAACTTAAGCATCCGGTAGTCGCGGCACATCTCGGCAAGAAGTGGATTTTCAAAGAGCTAAGCTGGGATCTCTGGGAGAAAAATAAGCTGCCCGAAAAGGTAAGGATCCTGAAGCGTGACAGAGGAAACTTAAATCTCTTATGGTAGCCGAAGTATCATGTATTTTTATTTCTGCATCATAAATAATTTACATCCTGGTTAATTCAGTGGTTAGGTATTACCAATTTTAATCTACATAACTAATATCGTACCAGGACCTCCAACCTTAGAATACAAAAGCATAGACCTCAGCGCCTTAACTAAAATTACACTAGAGAGCAGGGTTCCAGAAATAAGCACAACTACCGCATTTTGGGGCGGGAAAGGTAAATAAATCCCTCCTTTCAATTCCTAAATTACAGTGATAAATATGGCTCAGGGAATTAAAGGCCTCATTGTCAACAGCAGGATCGGACCAAAAACGCAGAGACCAAAAGAGTACATAATCCAGTTTACTCACATAAATTCTGTTTCAGAAGCCAGCAGACTTATCGGACGTAAGGTCGCATGGAAAAACGGTGAAAATAAGATTATTGGAAAAATCGTAGATTTACATGGTAAGAAAGGGCTCGTTAGGGCTCGCTTCAGAAAGGGGCTCCCCGGGCAGGCCTTAGGAACCACTGTGGAATTAGTCGGCTAATTCATGCTTCTTCAGCAACGCTTCAACTTCTCCATGCATGTTTTACTTGATTAAAGCTTAGTCCCAGGACTAAAAACCCTCATTATTAAATCCAAGATTGAGGCAGAGATGAATTTCTGAGTCTCAGGAACAGTTAACTAGGCGCAGTTTTCATCATTTTTATAAAGACAAAACAGGATTTTACAATTATCTAAGCAAAATTTTACATCAATCAATCAAAATCTTTCGCGTCATTATACACCAAAAATTAAAAATGAGCAAAGATCAAATTTTTTAAAGTAAAATGTTGCTGACTTAATTTATATTCATTAAGTAAAATTTTGAAAAATAATCACAAAAAAATCAATAAAACACGCCCAAAAAACTCCGTTTAAAATTTTTCGCAAATTTGTTATTTTCCACGCTGCCTTTTGCGCATCAGATTCTCTGCCCTTTTTAAATCTAGGGGAGTGTTAACATTAAAAAATACATCGAGTTTCGGATCTAATTGCTGAAGCACCAGTGTGGATACGTAACGTATACCCCTTAGTCTCTCAATCATGGCTCGCATGGTAAGGTGTTTATCCTCTAAAGCCTTGTAAGCGGCTGCAAGCGCAGGTTTTACATTGTAGGCGGCGTGGAGTGGTTCAATATTGCCGTTGGGCCAACGGGGTATTACAGCATTTCTATCCACACAAATATCTAAAAGAAAGGCAAGGATATCCTTGGATAAGAAAGGCATGTCACATGGCAAGAGAAGAGCATACTTCGCCTTCGTCTCTATTAATCCAGATATGGCGCCCGCAAGGGGAGTTTGTAGATCAAGCTTATCAACGACTATTTTTGCCTCTGCATCTAAAACTTTGGAAAATTTTTCCGCTTGTATTTTAGAATGAACAACTACTATCTTCTCTTCAATTATGCCGTCGGCGGCCTCTAGAACATATTTTATCAATGGTTTATCGATTAATGGGACTAAGCCTTTATCCTCTCCAAGCCTTGTAGAGAAGCCTCCGGCTAGAATTATAGCTGACCTTTCCAAATTCGTCTTTCCTTAACCTAAACGATATATCGAAAGGATAACTGTTTATTGTATAAACTTTTTGTGATGCTTATTTGCTAAAGTTTGTCTATTTTTACTGCAATTTCTTCCATTATCTTTGCGAAAAGATGATCAGGGTTGTCTTGGACGAATATGATTTTCCCTTCAGCCTTTGATATATCACAGAAGCAAGGGATGGCTTCTAGAAGGGGGGCTTGGTAAATATCTTTAACCATTCTGTACAGCTTATCCCTCTTAACATTAAAAGCCTCTGCGTACATAACCTTGTTTAAGACTATCTCAGTCTTCTTTTCAAAAAGATCATACAAGCCGTGGAGCATTCTTTTTGTCCCCTCTACGTCTGAATTATCAAATGTTGTGGCTACAATCACT
>CAZAPQ010000124.1:0-4288 GCA_964487415.1 uncultured Candidatus Bathyarchaeia archaeon
CTCAAAAGCTTAGCTGCACCAACGCCTCCTGCAAGAGCCACAACCCTGCCCATAAGCATCCAACGTATAGGCGACTGTAAATCATAAAACTGTTTCCATAGCATACTTTAAATGTCATATTTAAAAGAATTTAGACGGTGCCATTCTTGGATATGGCATACTTGGTTAAAACTAGAAGGAGCATTAGAAGGTTTAAGTCCACCAGGGTTTCCCGCGAGATCATCGACACAATTCTAGATGAAGCCAAATGGGCTCCCTCAGCGCATAACGCCCAACCTTGGCGCTTGATAGTAATCGAGGATGATGAGGTTAAAGTTAAACTTGCTGAAGCCATGGGGAAAGCATGGCTTTCAGATCTGCTTAATGACGGTGTGCCTAGGGAAAGGGCTGAGGAAATTATTAAGCGGGAAAGCTGGGAGCGGATAACCAAAAGCCCAGTAGTAATCATAGTATGCCTAACTATGAAGGAAATGCATAAATACCCGGACTGGCGGAGGCGCCGGGCAGAATATTTTATGGGCGTCCAAAGCGTTGCAGCTTACATCCAAACACTGTTGCTTCTAGCCCATTACCATGGAATCGGAGCATGCTGGGTATGTGCGCCATTATTCTGTCAAAACAGCGTCAGAAAAGTGTTGAATCTACCACGGGAAATGGATCCCCAAGCTATGATAATTATGGGCTACGCGGATGAGCAGCCTAACCCTCCATCAAGAAAGGGATTGGAAGAGATAAGGGCTTTCAATACGTGGGATAAAAGGGATGTTTAACTGCTTGGTTGCTTACGTTTCTTAGCTGAAAGTTTTACGAGGAGATTCAAGGCAGGCTCGCTTCCCTCTAAAGGCTTAACCTCCAAGGCTCCTACTTTTTCAGCGGCGCTGAAAAGCTCTTCACCTTCCCTCGTGCGTATTATTGTAAAAGTCCAGCCCTCTAATCCGAGGCCGCCAGCAGAAATATCTGCCAGTTCAGAGCTGAAGTCCTGACAGAAGCCGCACCCCCTTCTGACATACTGTTTAACTTCAGCCAACGGGATAGCCTTGACTTCGGATTTTGTGGTTACAAGCATTTTCCCCTTAATATTAATCTTGACAATATCTTGAAGGTTTATCCCCAGTTTGTTATGGATATAATCCTCCATAAGTCCCTCATAAGTGAAACTTTCGGAACACATTAAGCCTATCAGAACTTTCAAGGGTGCCGCGTACTTTTTCAAACCGGCCATCTGAATCCTTCTAAGTGCACGAATCTGACAAGGTGTCCCAACAAACGCTATGCTTGTTTTCCTGCTCTTAATGGCTTCAGATAATGCCAAAATATTCGGCGAGTATGAATATCTCGTCCCAGCAGCCGCCATTATCTCTTCAGGCGTAGTAGCCAGCTTTGGAACTGGATAGAAGGGCCTATCCCCTCCGAGTCCAGAAATAATAGCACCGTCAATTATCCCCTTTTCCAATGCAAAGAGCAGAAGCGCAGTTACGGCACCCCCATCCTGTGAAACACTCCGCACTTTCGGGTCATTCGCCCTTGCAATGCAGAGCCTACGATAGATGCCAAAAGTCTCGTCAGCCCGTCTCTCTCTGCCGAAAACAAAAGCTTCAGCCTTGGATTGTACCCACTCGTTCTGGGGGCATACCTGAGCACATATTCCACAAATTTTGCATTCCTTCACTATTGTTGGTGTGCCTTGTTTAAACTCTAAACATCCAAAGGGACAGACAACAACACATGTGCCACAACTGACGCATTTTCCAGTTCTAACAACATTCTTCTCTAAAGATTCTTCAAAACTAACTTTAGGGAAACTCATGTCAATCGACTCTTTTTTATCTTGATTAAGGACAGCTTAAAGGTTTAAACGTTTATACTTGGATAACTTTATCCATTAATATAACATTTTGCCTAACAGAATCGTTTAACAAAAAGAAGAGATATGGAGCTGTTACTTTCTGAACTTCTGAAGCTTTTTAAGTAACGTCAAATCGCCTTCATAATCTCCGGCGCATGTTGCGATTATGCCGTCTACTATATTCTCCAGCTTTGCCGCAGTATCTTCCACGTTTTCCATGGTTGTTGTAACCGGCCATCCAATCAGTTTCACAATTTCAGCATTTTTTGGCGTACCCACCAAGAAGTAGGAGTATATGGGCTTGTTTAGACGCTTGCATTCTTTTGCCAACTGCTCTAGCTGTGGAAGGGTTTTATCTTCAAGGCGCATAAAGAATATGAAATCCCATGGCTCTCTTGCTCTGACAATATTTTCTTCCAAGGATTTGCGTGCGCTAAGCAAGCAGCCTAGCTTCAAGTTTTTAACCTTAACTGTTGTGCGTAGGAAATCCCGGGCCTCCTCAGAGGATTTTAACATTTTTATGGGTTCACCGTACTTAGGAATGTCGCCCATGGTGAGCACTAAGCCGTCAACGCCTACGGCGTCAGCGGCTAAAGCCAAACCCCCCACTTCCACTGGACCCTTATAGTGAAGTATGAATATTGGCACCACAATTTTTTCAGGGTACCTAGCCTTAAGCACGCAGCCTATAGCTGTACCGCTGGGTGCTGGAACTCCGGCAGCGCTGTCAGTGATATTCCAGCCGTCAACTAAATCTTTTGTTTCTTCAGCAAGTTTCAGAAATTTACGCGACGGAACAAATTCATGCAATATTTTCATGAGGCATCATCTTGACTTAAGAGATAACCGTTAATAATTAAAATTTTTGCATGCAACAACCACAAAACAATGGTTAAAAATGCTATAGCCGTGTACAGTGAGATATAGAGACTTTAGGAGAAAATATAAGAACCTACATTCAATAAGTCGTTTGTGAGCGTTCCTATGAATGTTGTTCAGATCATTGAGATACAAGGTCTACCCCTTATAAAGGCTGGAGACAACCTGGCTGAGCTCATATGCGAAGCTGCTGAAAGGCAGGGAACCCCCATCCAGGACAGGGACATTATTGTGATTACCCATGTCGCCGTCTCTAAAGCCGAGGGTCGTGTTATAAACTTGGACGATGTTGTTCCATCAACCTTCGCTAGGACCTTCGCAGAGCTTTATGGCAAGGATCCGGCAATGGTTGAGGCCATCCTCAGGGAGTCCAAGGGAATCATACGCATGGTTGATGGTAAAATCATAACGGAGACAAAACATGGATTTATCTGCGCGAACTCTGGAATTGATAAATCCAATGTTCCAGGAGAAAGATGTGTTGCCCTGCTTCCGGAGGATCCGGACGCCTCTGCCGCAAGGATTAGGCATGAAATTAAGAAGCTAACTGGCAAGGACGTTGCCGTAATAATATCCGACACTCATGGTCGTCCCCTAAGGGAGGGCGAAATAAACGTGGCGATAGGCGTTTCTGGTTTAAAGCCCATAAGGGATCGGAGGGGCGAAAAAGACCTTTTTGGGTATACTCTAAGAGTTAAGCAGACAGCAATTGCCGACGAACTTGCATCAGCAGCTGAGCTAGTTATTGGCCAGGCGGATGAGGGGGTCCCAGCAGCTATAATTCGCGGGTATCGTTACATTAAATCCGAGGATGCTAAGGCTAAAGAGCTTATAAGACCAAAAGAGAAGGATTTGTTCCTGTGAATCTCTGCTGAA
Organism: uncultured Candidatus Bathyarchaeia archaeon; assembly: GCA_964487415.1. Classification (GTDB taxonomy): domain Archaea; phylum Thermoproteota; class Bathyarchaeia; order Bathyarchaeales; family Bathycorpusculaceae; genus DRVV01. The sequence goes on from CAZAPQ010000124.1 coordinate 3,602, forward strand.
TATTGCCAAGTAGAGTTATTTGTAGCTTTCACAAAAGTTAAATAAGTTTTAAAATGATGGTATTGACAATCGGCACTTTGGAGCTGGTGTGGACATGGTATTAATAAAAGAGAAGAGGCAAACGCCATTCTTTAGAAAGAAGCTTGAGCCCATAGAAGTTAGAGTTCCTAAGAAAATCTCAGAACTGCTTTCTGAGATGGCTAAGACGGGATTTCAAGGCAGGAAACTAGGCGAGATCGTCGAAGTTTGGGAGGAAATGCTGAAGGATGACATTACAATATTTTTTGGATATGCCGGCTCCATGAGCACCACTGGACAGTGGAAGATAGTTGATTGGCTTATAGAAAACCGCTTCATAGACGTTGTTGTGTCCACTGGCGCAAACATTTCGGAGGATGTTTTAGAGGCTATGGGTGGCACCTATTGGCAAGGCCACCATATGGTTGATGACCATGTGCTTTTCGAGCATAAAATAGATAGGTTTTACGATGTCTTTGTGGATGAGCTTGAGTATAGGCAGATGGAAAGTTTAATAGCCGACTTTATGAAGAAGTTGGATCCGAAACGCAAGTACTCTTCTGCAGAATTTCTCTATCTTTTCGGAAAAGAACTTTCATCCCTTGGAATAAAAAGCATAGTGGCTAAAGCCTACGAGAATAAGGTTCCTGTTTTCTGTCCAGCCATAGT
>CAZAPQ010000125.1:0-6429 GCA_964487415.1 uncultured Candidatus Bathyarchaeia archaeon
CCTGCGGAGCCGGAGGTCCTGGGTTCAAATCCCAGCGGGCCCGCCAAAAACATTCCAGCCCCGTTCGTAACGTTTCATTCTTGTAAGTCATAAATTAAAAGAATTTTACAAGGAACACTTTTGCTTAATTTCTAAGCTAAAATGGGCTTTTTCATTTTGGCTTTTTCAGCCATTTCTTTTGACATCTTTGTTTCATAATCCCTAAGCATCTTCACCAAAGGATGTTCAACATTAATCCTGTAAAGCTTAGCTTTCCCTATCTTTCTGGAAACTTTAACTATCCCATATTCTTCCAGCTCTGGAAAATATTTGTAAAACGTTTGCTTACTCATTCCTAAGGCCTCTATAACTTCCTTTTTAGTGAAATCAAACAACGGATTATCCAAAAAGAAATCCACTATCCTAAGCTTCGGCGAATCCCCGAGAGTCTTAATAAGAATCGATTCATGCTCTTTTTCAGAATAGAGTTTTTCACTCATATTATTACGCCATCCACTTCGAGTTTTTGCCCGTCTGTCGCATTGTATTTTATCGGAAAAGTATTTATATGTTTCTTTTCAAAGGTATCAAAAGTGAACATTTAATGAGCATGAAACTTAGCGATGAAGAAATCAGGTCAGACATTATGAATAGGCTGCTCAGAAGAAACTGTTGGGGTGCCAAATACCTGTCCACAGATACGCTCATAAATTGGATGGCGAGAAAGGTTAAGCCAAACGGCAAAAGAGTTAAAAAGTTAATCAAGCAGCTTGTCAATGAAGGGTTCCTTATTGCTCATAAAAAGGGGGAAACTGTCTCTTTAAACCCTGCAAAAAGCGAAGAAATAATCGAATATATCAAAAGTTTTCTAAAGTTTTAACAATTATTTTTCTCGTGCTTTTCTAAAAATTAAGGTTTTTCGTTCCGATTTTTCATTAAAATTGCTTTCATTGCCCATTTCAGGTTCATAGCTTAATTAAGAGTTAAGGATCAGACTTAAGCATTTAAAGTCAATGGATCAAAGATAGCGTTGCATTGTGCAACTATCCACGTAGAAAAGTGATTTCAATGTTAGTAACAAGATTACTCGGAACAAATTTTAAAGTAGGCTTTACATTCTTTCGGGCGCCAGTATACCCAGCAGGTTTAAAGCGTTTCTTAGTGCTATGCGAACAGCATCAACAAGCGCGAGCCTTGCATCGCCGAGTCCTTCCGGTTGGGCCTTTATGACCGGGAAGGCGTTGTAGAAGGTGTTAAACTTATCTGCCAATGCATTGGCAAAGTCCGCTATCAAGTTTGGTTTAAGAAGCTCCGTAGCATCAACGAAAACTTGTGGAAACTCTGCCAAAGTCAATACAATTTCATGTTCAAGCTTCTCATTCAGCAAATCGTAAGCTGGATTTTTCGGTTTTCTTGATGCTTTACGCAATATGCTACACGCCCTAGCATGGGTGTATTGAATGTAGGGGCCGCTGTTCTTTTCGAAGTCTATAACCCTGTCCCAGTTGAACTCCACTGGTTTAGCGGGGTCAACCTCCACGAGGGCATAGCGAACAGCCCCTATGCCCACAAACTCTGCAACCTTCCTCTTATCTTCCTCAGGCATTTGTGGTGAGCGCTTCGAAACCTCTTCGTAGGCTCTTCTTACGGCTTCGTCCATAACCTCGTCAAGGGTTATGTAGCGTCCCCTACGACTTGACATTTTGTATCCTGGTAGGGTTACAAGGTTATAGGCAAAATGGATAAGATTGTCCGCCTGCTTTCCGTAGCCAAGAGCATATAGCGCTATTTTGAGCTGTAATTGAGCTAATGACTGCTCCATGCCTATAACATTAATGCACCTGTCGGCCCTCTCAAATTTCCAAATGGTGTAGGCTATGTCCCTTGTGGTGTAAAGGGTTGTGCCATCAGCCCGGACAAGGGTTAAGGACGGGACAGCATAGTCGTCCCTCAATCCAAGTCTCTTCCTGAGATCTAAAGCTTCAACAGCTTTCTCTGCGTCAAATTCGAGAACCCCGCCTAAAACTTGCACAAAAGGTGTTCGCTTAAGCCCTAAAAGGACTTCAGTAACCCGCCCGCTCCATACAAGATCGCTCTCCCAATCCCAGGAATCGTAAGTGATTCCTGCACGTTTCAGGGTCATCATAAAACCTTCAAGGCATATCTTGCTAACTTCCCTTATGAGATCCCTTGCATTCTCCTCGCCGGCCTCATATGCCCTATTCAACTCGTTAACCTTTTCTTCAGGATTTTCATTCTCCTCTATTCTTTGGAGAACATTCTCAAAAAGTTCTGGATATTTCTCTTTTAGTTCAAAGGCTATGGCTGCCCACTCATCCAGTTCCCTGCTGATCCTTCTAACCTGTTCTTCATCCGAAAATTTTTTCGCTTGCTCCAGCTCCCTTTTAAGCCTGTCAATTTCAACAAGGCAGCTTGTTATCGTATATATTTTCCCAATAAAATGATCAGGCTTCTCAGGAGGTTTAGGTCTCCCAAGCTTCTCGTATCCATATGCAACCACTGCAGTTTGCCGACCCACATCATCCACATAATAGTGCCTATAAACCCTATGACCCCTCAGGGCAAGCATGCGCGCTAGGGAATCTCCAAGCACGGGGTTCCTTGCCTGTCCGATATGTATGGGATGAAGAGGATTCACGCTTGTATGTTCCACAATGACTCTCAGCGGCTTATCCGCCTTTAAAAAACCATAGGATTCATCCAAATGCCTTACAGACTCTATAGTTATAGCCGAGAACTTTGCAAAGTCCACATAAAAGTTTATGTAGCCTCCTCCAGCCGCAGCTACTTCCCTGACGAGGCGAAACTTTGATCTGTCCATGTTCTCAACTAAGCGTTCAGCAATCGCTATTGGTTTCTCACTAAACCTTTTAGCCAATTCAAAACAAATGGAGGAGGCCAGCTGTCCAAACTCCATGACGGGAGGCTTTTCAAAAACCAAATGCTCTGGAACCTTGTCTGGCAGCACCTTTCCAAGTGCTTCTCCTAACAAGGCTGCGCATTCCTTTCGAAACTCTGCAATAGGATTCTCAGATATCACAGTCTAACCTTCCAAGGGATCTGCTGAGTGTTTTAGAGTACTAACACTAATATATCTATGTATAGCAATAGCTCAAGAGGATAGCCATGAAGCCAAAAATAATTTTCTCAGAAAAATGTTTGGAGTATGGATCATGGCATATTGAAAGCCCACGCAGAGTTAAAATAGCCTACGAAATCCTAAGGGATAGGGGCTACGAGTTCGTTGAGCCTGAGCCAGCAGAAGAGCAAGATCTGCTTATGGTCCACGACCCATCATATATTAGGCTACTTAAAGAGGGCGCCATAGAGGATCCTGACACGCCGGCATACGAAAACATTTACGAGTATGCTAGGCTTGCAGCTGGGGGTGCAATTCTGGCAATGGAAGTTAATGGCTTTTCGTTGATGCGGCCTCCAGGGCATCATGCTGGAAGGCATGGGCCAGCGCTTGGCGCTCGTACACGGGGCTTTTGCTACATAAACAACATAGCCGTAGCAGTAAGACGATTGAATAAGCCAACCCTAATTTTGGATATAGATGGACATCATGGAAACGGCACCCAGGAAATCTTTTTAGGGGACCCGAAGGTGGTCTACATTTCATTGCATAGGTTTCCTCATTATCCAGGCACTGGAGCATACTCTGAGGCAAACTGTTTCAATTATCCCTTGAATGCTGATTGTGGTGTTGAAGTTTACCTAAAAACCCTGAGGCAAGCCTTGGAAAAAGTTGACATGCAAAAAATTGAGGTGATTGCGGTTTCAGCTGGATTTGACACGTGGGACGGAGATCTAGCCTCCTTAGGGCTAGATGAGAAAAGTTTCGAGAAAATAGGCGAGATCATAGCCGCCCTTGAAAGGCCAACATTCTTTGTTCTTGAAGGTGGATATGTAGGCGAGAATATTGGGAGGGCTGTGGATGCGTTGCTTAAAAACTTCGCCTGAGAAATTAGCTGGCGCCCTAATATTCATGGGGACCGCCCAATTCATCCTGTTCGCAACAGTTGCAGAAGCTCTATATCTTGGCTACAGCGTTTCAAACAACTACATAAGTGATCTTGGCGTGGGGCCATCTGCCCCTATATTTAACTCTTCAGTCTTCGTTTTGGGCCTTTCAGTCATTGCTAGCGTATATCTGTTGCACCGTGTTTACGGTGGGCATCGTTTTTTTCTTACTTTCTTGTTTCTATGCGGGATTGGAGCTGTCGGCGCTGGATTATTCCCGGCAAACCTTGGTGTTATTCACCAGTTTTTCTCCACGCTGGCTTTTTTATTCGGTGCTTTGTCTGCGGTGACCTCCTTCAAAATTCAGAAACCGCCTTTCTCACACATTGCCGTTACACTGGGCCTGTTTTCTCTTTTAGCCCTTGTGATGTTCGCGTTTTCCGAGTATCTTTTCTACATACATTCCATAGCACATTATTTTCAGCTGGGTAAAGGCGGACTGGAACGTATGGTTGCATATCCAATTTTTCTGTGGGCTCTAGGATTTGGAGGGTATCTTACAGGAAAATCCGTTGACAATAAAACCTTGAATAATGCTCTTTAGAGCTCGTCCGATTACTGGATGTTTTCTGATATACTCGAATGCAACCTTAAAGTTGGGATCCCTCTCCATAAGCCTAGCCAAAATGGCATCATAATCCTCATTGTTCCTTAAACACTCGTTAATTGTTGAACTCCAAATGCGAAGCTGTTTGGCATAGACATTCAACTTTTCAACGGCATTATCAGCCGGGCCAAAGTGGGTATAATAGATGATTTCTGGGTTGAGCCTTATCAGTTTGTCTATGGACTCAAAAAGTTTTTCTAGGATTATGACGGGAGGTGTTGCCGGAATTATGGCGTTTAAGTCTTTCACGTGCATACCGGCAGTTTCTCCTGGAAAAAGACTGCCGCTTAGCCTTTCATAGTAGCTAACATGGTGGGGAGCATGCCCAAGGGTTTCAATAACTTGGATTTCCATGTCTCCCAAGTTTATGATCATACCATCCTCGGCGGGAATAAGGCGCTCGACAGGTATGGGCGCGGGCTTACCAAATATATCGGCAACCTCCCCCAAAACCGCTTTAGATTGCTCCCAAAGTTTATCCGGGTTAGCCATATGAGTTAGGCCCTTCGGATGCGCAATAACCTTCGCGTTTGGCATTTCATCCAAGATCAGGCTAGCTCCACCCCAATGATCCACATGAATGTGAGTGACCATTATGTAGGCGATCTCTTTCAAGTCGACGCCAATCTCTCTTAGCCCAGTCAACAACCTTTCAGCGCCTGAGGCAGGTCCACCTTCAATTAAGGCCGCTTTCTCCCCCCTTAAAACATAGACAGCCGTAAAATTTTCAATGCCAAAGGGCTTAGCATCGATCATGCAAATTTTTCCGTTGACCTTACATGAATTCACGGAAATCACTCCCTTAGAGGAGACTTTATGATGCGGGTAGTATAACCTAAAGCTTTCGCTTTAAAAATTGTAACATTCCAACCAATTTTCAGTATTAGGTATATTTTTGCAGAAAATTTATGGATGCGATCAACCAGCTTGTGGAACAACAAATTGGTCTATAAAATTAAAATAGTAGTGCGGCCGCCGGGATTCGAACCCGGGATCGCAGGCTTGGAAGGCCTCCACACGCCCTTTCAGGGTTTTAAGGGCTTTTCTGTGTCCTAACCAGACTAGACGACGGCCGCCCATTTGGGCATTTTTTATATTTTATCGGGACGAATAAATCTTTTTTAGGTTTACGCCTTTAATCTTCCTACCTTTTCAACCGATTTCGTCTCTGCCGCTCTATGTTCTTTATTCTAGCATATAGTTTCGCTAGCTTAGTCTTTGAGGGCTTCCGTATCCTTTTTATTCGTGCTGGGGCAGGCTGGAAGGGCTTTTCTGGATGATTTTCACTTCTCTCTTTAGTGATGGTTGCTTTTGGAGAGTTTTCGATCCTCTTGAAAACCACATATCCTTCTTTAAGGTTAACCTCCACTGTTCTCCACCCTGCTTCAATCCAGGCCTTTGAGTGGATTCTATCGGGGGAGTTAGCCCACCAATCGTTGGAGCGGTAGGCTTCCATTGGAAGATTGTCGCCTATTATCCCATCTATCTGTGCCAATGTGAGCCTGACGCTGTCGGTGAAAGCCTTTCTGAACTTTAAATAGCTTGTAAGTCGTGAGTATTTGTTCTCGACTTTAGGCGAAACCATTCTTCTTGCGCAATTCAGACAAGTCATCCTTTGAGTATCACCCGTGGTGACATCTGGAACCATGCAGTCCAAACAGAAGTATTGACCGCATTTCCAGCATCGTCTAAGATAGCCATAGGCGAGAACCCTTCCGCAAAGCTTGCACTTATCCTTGAAGGGCATCAGTTCTCCCTATCGAATAGATCATCCTTAACATTGTATTTGTCTCTAA
>CAZAPQ010000126.1:0-70436 GCA_964487415.1 uncultured Candidatus Bathyarchaeia archaeon
TAAAATATTTTGGTAGCGGGGGGTCGACTTTCAAGGGGCTAAAGTCTCAACCCCTTTTTGAACGACCGATCTCTGGGTTTCTTAGAGCCACGCTGCTCTTATGAGCCCAGCGGGTTAATCCTGGCTACCCCACCCCGCTATATGTATGCTGAAACGAAACTTTCTTAAATCTTTTTAGGAACCTAGAAAGGTTTATTATGTTAAGGTTCTTTATCGAAGTTGGTTCCATTAATGGACAAGCCCTATACTCGTCAAATCTTTAATCCCACACTCAGTAATCCAATATTTGTTCAGGGTCTTCCAGATGTTGGAAATGTAGGAAAGATTGCTGCTCATCTTCTTATTAAATTCTGCGGAGCTAAACCTTTTGCTGAGTTGTATGCGCCCTATTTCCCGGATCTTGTTCACATCAATTCTGATGGGATTTGTCGGTTGCCAAAATATGAGTTCTATGCTGCTCCCATGGTGAAAAATGACTTTATTATAATGACTGGGGACACCCAGCCATCATTTGAAGATGTTGTAGCCCACTATCACTTATGTGGCGAAATATTAGACTTTTTGATAAAGAATCATTGCAGTTTTATTATAACTTTGGGCGGTGTACCCACATCAGATGGTGAGTCAAAAGTTTATGTTGCTGCCACCTCCAGGAGGCTCGCAATTGAGTTCATGGAGAAAGGAGCCATAATATATAGTAAGGGTAGAATCGTCGGGGCCGCTGGGCTTATGTTAGGTTTAGCGAAGGAGCATGGCTTGGATGGTGTATGCATACTTGGATCAACATTAGGCCTACAACCCGACCGTGGTGCAGCTTTTTCCGTTTTTAAGTTTCTCATGAAAGCCTTTGGAAATGAAGTTAAGGAAGGGTTATAAGGAAAACCATTTCAATCTTAAAGGGGTTGCCGTTAGGAAGTGAAAGCATGGGCATCACCGTAAAGAAAAATTCTCAAGAAAAGATCTTTATCACAGAGTTAAATTCGACTTTCTGGAAAGTTTTTCTCATAATTCTTGCCGTACTTTTGATGTTTGCTGGCCCTACATACTTAGTTCTTATACTCATTAATGCACTGAATATAAATTATGGCATTTCAATGGTTATTGGTTTCACCCTATTCTTGCTGGGCTTGTCCATAATGTTTTTCTTAATTAGGAGGAAAATTATTCCCTAAAAGGGTGCCTCAGATACCCCAGGGAGCATCATTCTGTCAGCTGTTGAGTTCCTCATCGGCACTAGGAAAAATACTTGAAGAGTATTAAAAAGATTCTGTTAATGATTAAAATGGCAACACATTTAAGATATGCTTAAAAAATAACATATATGCAAAAAAGCCGGGACGCGGAAAAGAAAAGTTCCCCCGAAAAAGATAAGGGTTCGGCTAAAAGAACAACAATCATTTTAGGAAAAGAGGAAAGGGAGTTTATAGATACACTAATTAGAGAGGGAAAAGAGCCCGGCATAAAACCGCTAATTTCAAAGATGCTTGACATTTACCGCAGCATGATGGTTTATGATTGGAAATTTCCAGGTGAATATTATTGCGGGATAAGCCGTATTGCCTTCATGAACATAGAACTCATCGACGTTTTGATAAAGAGTATTCCAGAATCAAGCAGACGTGAAGTTGGAAGAGAAATGGGCGAAGCTGCAAAGGTTTCCATGGAGGCTACGCTAGGAATAGATACCGCTGACCGTGATAAATGGACTGAGGTGTTTAAACGTTTAAGAGTTCAAGGCTTTGGTGACTTTTATCTTAAGGACAAATATATCTTAATAAAGGCCCCTTTTATAAATGAGCCTGAAATCTGGGCGGGATTTCTTGAGAGGTTGCTTTGCGCAGAGCTGGACATTAAGACCATAACTCCACCTTTCGTCTTTGAATTAAAAACCGCTGCAAAAAATTAGCTTTAATAAGCCTTTCTAACTGGGCTAGGTGTTGGTGCAACTTTGTGGCTTTCATCGGAAGATAAAAGCACTTATAGTTGTTTTTAGATGGCCTTTTTTGGTGAATAAATTTGCGTGAAGCAATGCTTTACGAAAAATTGCAGGATAAAAAGGTGAGATGCCACCTTTGTGGGAGAAGATGTTTAATAAATGACGGTGGCACCGGATTTTGTTTGGTTAGAAAAAATGAAAATGGCTCACTTTTCTCTCTTGTATACGGAAAGGCTATTTCCGCATGTGTTGACCCTATAGAAAAGAAGCCCCTTTATCATTTCAACCCAGCATCTTCAGTGTTATCAATTGCAACTATCGGATGCAATTTTCGCTGCCAATTCTGTGACAATTGGATGATAAGTCAGAAAAAGGAAATTAATGGTAAGGATTTCCCGCCGGAGGAAGTTATTAAGGCTGCGGGGGATAACGGCTGCCAAGGGATAAGTTACACATATACGGAACCTACAATATTCTTTGAATATGCCTACGAGACAGCTAGGCTTGCGCGTCAAGTTGGATTCTTCAACACGTTTGTAACAAACGGGTATATGACCCCCGAGGCCGTTAAGATCATTGCGCCCTACTTGGACGCCGCCACTGTGGACTTTAAGGGCGGAGGCGATCCAGAATTTTACAAAAAATTTTCATCAGTGCCTTCGGTTGAACCAATTTTCGAAGCCTTGAAGGAATTTAAGCGGAATGATGTACACATAGAGATAACAAACCTTGTTGTGCCGAAAGAAGGCGATTCTATCGAGCAGATTAGGAAACTTGCGGCATGGGTAAAGGATAATTTAGGCGAGGATACACCATTCCATCTATTACGTTTTCATCCAGACTACCAATTAACAACAATTCCATCTACACCTATCCAGACGTTAGAAAGGGCTTACGTAGCTGTAAAGAGCGTCGGCCTAAATTATGTTTACATTGGGAATGTTCCAGGTCATCCTGCCGAGAATACTTACTGTCCAAGCTGTAACGAACTTTTAATTAAACGTTATGGCTTTGAAATTACAAGGTGGAACCTTAAGGGTGATATGCGCTGCCCAGTTTGCGATAGGGAGATCCCAATAAAGGGTAAACTGCATGCAAGCGGATTTTCCTATCCCTATGCCCTATTTTAAAGGTTAAGTTTTACGGTTGATAGTTATGTGGAAGATGCTCCGCCCGGATGCTGTTGCGGTGTTAAGTGATGAACTGGCGAAGAAAAGTTTAGCCAGGTATTTTGCTGTAATGCAGAATGAAAAGTTGGCAAGGTTCATCCTGGCAAAGATGCTTCCAGCCGATTTTGATGAAAACTCGTCTATGGAGGAGCTTTGGAAAAAACATGATGAACTCACAAGAACCTTCTACAACTTTGAAAAGGAACTCGATGCGCAGGAAAAACCGCCATCCGCATCCTTCGCTGAAAGATCCTATTTAGACTTGAAAATTGAAATTTCACGGCGGATTCTTGAAAGGTGCCACTTTTGTGTTCGAAAATGCGGTGTAAATAGGCTTAAAGGTCAGCTAGGTTTTTGCAGATGTGGAAAAGAAATCAAGGTTTCAAGCATCTTTGAGCATGTTGGTGAAGAGCCCGAATTGGTTCCCTCCGGAACGATTTTCACAATGGGCTGTACTATTCGTTGTAAGCATTGCCAAAACTGGACGATATCCCAGTGGATGGAGAAGGGCGAAGTCTTCACACCTGAGAGATTGGCGAAAGAAGTAGAATATCTGCGTAATAGCGGCTGCAGAAACGCGAACCTTGTCGGAGGCGAACCTACACCGTGGCTGGAACAATGGTTTGAGACATTCAAGCATGTGAATGTTAACATTCCAGTGGTTTGGAATTCCAACACCTATTATAGCCCTGAAACCGCTCAGCTCCTAGCTGGCTTTGTGGACGTTTACCTTCTGGACTTTAAGTATGGACCCGGAAAATGTGCGGAAAGAATTTCAGAGGCTCCAAATTATTGGAATATATGCACATACAATCATTTAATTGCGAAAAAGTACGGCGAACTCATAATCCGTGTGCTTGTGCTGCCGGGTCACCTTGAATGTTGCACGCGTCCCATATTAAATTGGATAGCTGAAAATTTGGATAAAGAAACAAGAGTGAACATTATGTTCCAGTATAGGCCGGAATGGCGGGCTTATGAGATTCCCGAGTTAAGGCGAAGGTTGACAAGAAATGAGATGGACGCTGCCATAATGATGGCGAAGGAGATCGGGTTAAAAAACTTCATAACCTAATCTTCAACGAAAGATATTTCTTAAAGGCCGCCCAACTCTATGCAGACAGTGGTTTAAATGCCCTATTGTCCAGAATGCGGTGGAGAAATGCGTTATATGCCGGCCATAAAACAGTATGTTTGCCAAAGCTGCGGCTTATCTGTAACACAACAGGAACTTATAGAGTTAAGGGAAAAGTTGAAAGCTCCTTCCATGGGCAACGAAGAGGAAAAGGAAAAAAGAAGAAAAGAATACTTAAAATGGTGGCTTAGCAAGAAAAAATGATCTTTTAGAATGGCTGGCATGCTTTTTAAGCCTTTATTGTAGAAGGTAGCACACATGAGTGTGAATATGGAAATAATATGTATAGGCAACGAGCTTTTAATAGGTAAAATTTTAAACACGAATGCCCAGTGGATAGCTAGACGCGCAACCTCACTGGGAGTAATTGTTAAAAGGATAACTGTGGTTAGCGACGACGTTGAGGAGATAGCGTCGGCAGTAAAAGAGGCTGTTCAGCGGAAGTCACGTTTTATAATAACTACTGGTGGGCTAGGCCCAACTTTTGATGACAAGACCTTGGAGGGTATAGCAAAAGCTCTAAATCGAGAGTTGAAAATGAATGAAAAAGCCTTAAAAATGGTTAAAGAAAAATATGAATCTTATTTTAAGGCTGGAAAGATGGAAGAGGCTGAAATAACTCCTTACAGGGCTAAGATGGCTATGCTTCCCGAAGGAGCTGAACCCTTGCCAAACCCCGTAGGAACGGCGCCAGGGGTCCTAATCAATACAATGGGTTCCCTTCTGATAGCTCTTCCCGGGGTCCCCCATGAAATGGAGGCTATTTTTGAGAGTTCTATTGTTCCTCTACTTAAGAAAGAATCTAAAGGACTAACATTCTTTGAGACAAGCCTGAATATTGATGGTATTATGGAGTCAACTCTGGCCCCTCTAATAGAGATTACAATGCGTGATAATCCATATGTCTACATAAAGTCCCATCCAAGAGGTGGGGAGAGAAAGCCCCATATGGAAGTTCATTTGTCAACTATAGCTGAGAACTCTGAAATCGCAAGGACGCGTCTAGGAAAGGCCGCTATTCAGCTTTCGGAACTTGTTAAGGAGAAGGGTGGAAGGGTCAGAACGTCTGGTTCCAGTAAAGCTTATTCCTTGCCTTGTGCTGAAACTCTTGGTTGCGATGAGGGGCAGGCTAGACGCTGATTTGATGATGGAAAATCCGGGTGACTTGAGCAACCGTCACCAATTCTGGGGAAAGCTTTTACCCTTAAGTTTGGATTTTTACTTTTACTCAAAATCTGGTGAGCATAAATGTTTACAGTGTTCTTCATTGGAATGGCGGGCTCCGGAAAATCATCCCTTACAGCAGCCTTCGGAGAATGGTTGCGACTGTCAAAGCAAGATGTTGCGCTTGTGAATTTGGATCCAGGAGCCTTGGCCCTTCCATACTCGCCTGATGTGGATGCTCGTGATTATATAAGCATAGAAAGAATTATGGAAGAATATAACCTTGGACCCAACGGCGCCTTGATTATGGCTGCCGATTTATTGGCGGATGAAATTGATGTGATTTCAAAGGAGATAGAAGACTTAAAGTCAGACATAGTTTTAGTTGACACGCCGGGTCAGATGGAATTGTTTGCTTTTAGGGCAAGCGGCCCATTCATAGTGAGCGAACTCGCAAAGGGTCCAAAAGCGATAGTATACCTTTTTGACGCTGTTTTCTCCTCAAATCCCTTAAACTATGTGTCAAATCTTTTCTTGGCATCTGCTGTTTATACCCGGTTTTTTGTTCCTCAACTTCATGTTCTCTCAAAATGTGACATGCTTTCAGAAGAGGATGTAAACAAGATCGTTGACTGGTCTGTCAGCCCAAAGTCTATTGAAAGTGCCATCGAGGAAAAACTTGAAGGTACAAAGAGGCTTCTTAGCAGGAATATGATGCGGGCAATAATCCAGCTTGGCTTAAGATTTCCACTAATCCCAGTATCATCAAAAACCAATGAAGGGATGATAAACTTCAATATGGCGTTAGAACGCATCCTTGCAGGAGGGGATAAATACACCTACTAGCATGGTGGTTTCTATGTCATTAATCTTCGAGAAGAGTCCAAAAAGCCGCCATGGCCCCATACCTAGCTGTATGTAGATCGTCAGCGCCTGCGACTACTATGACGTCATTTTCATTTGGTTTGAAGAGCTTAATAATTTGTTCTGCAAGTTTCGGAAAATCCTTTGAAACGTCATCGCTTACGGATGGAATAATCAAGCGTTCGCCCTTAAATATTATCACAGCAGCACCTTTTGCTCCAACCTTTATTGCAGCATCACGCTGTTCTATTCCTGACTTAACTTTGTAGTCCAGTTTCCTAACCAGTATTGCAAAATTGCGATTTGCGTTTATCAGTTTGTCCCCTTCAATTTCCCCCTCTCCGCCAAGAATTTCTTTAAATTCCTTCCAAATTTTTTCGCCCTTACTGGTAAGCTTACAACCCGCCTTCGAAGTTATAATCAAGCTTTCATCCTTTAATCTTTTAATTATTGTGCGAATCGCGCCCGGGCCAACTTTTAATTCTGTGGCAAGTCTTCCACGTCCTATTGGGCCTTCGGCTATAAGCTTTAAAGAATACAGCAAATGCAGTGCAGAAAATGTTGGAGTTGGACCTGGGGCTTTCTCGCTGGCAAGTTTCTCTAAAAAATCTTTTAATTTAACTGGCATTAAACTTCACGTAACAATTTTAGCCATTTTTGGTTATTAAAATTATCTGAAATTATTTTCACGCGCTTTTTTCAACACTAGCAAACTGATATTTTTCCCTCAGCTAATTCCATGCAGAATTTATCTATATTTTCGAGTTCATATTCTATTACCGCAGCTATTTTGCTTCTAACCTCATCAATCAAAGAAGGTTCTTCTGCAACAACTTGGGCAGCTGCCACTGCTGGCTGGTCTATGGGCTGACCTATCCTGCTAAGGAGCCATATGTAAACTTCCTTAAGTCCAGGTATTTCCTCATAGATATGTTGGGCAATTTTGAAGGTTAAAACGTTATAGATCTTTCCAACATGGCTTACTGGATTTTTGCCTGCCGCCGCCTCTGAGCAGAAGGGTCTGTTCAAAGATATTAACCCATTAACGCGATTTCCTCTGCCAACCTGCCCAGAATCTCCACTGTCTGCGCTTGTGCCCAGAACTGTTAAGTACAAGCCGCCTAAACCCCTGCCCCGTGCATCCAACGTGTTTAGCTGTATGTTTACATTGTCAAAGTCCGTATTTTTATTGACGAACTTGTTAATCTCCTCAAGAATTTTTGCCTTTTTCTCGAAGTAGTCCTCTTCGCTGTATATGAAACGGTCTACTAGGGCCATGGAAACTGTAAGATTCAAGCTGTTATTGTTCCTGTAGCCCATTACCTTTATGTCTTCACCGGACTCTGGGAATCTTTGCTTGAATTCCTTAGAATTCAGAAATCTTTCAGTTTCTAGAACCGTCTTTTCCGTTTTGGTCATGGGTGCATAACCCACTGCCGCTGAGGTGTCATTAGCCCCTAAAATTTTTCCCTTTCTTTTGAAAATATCAACAAGACCTGATGATCCAGGTTTCAGTTCCACCTGATACCTCACATGTTTTTCAGGATCCACAAATCTCATATTCTTTTTGAACCATTCCTTTGCAACACTTATGGCTATTTCCTTAACATCAATCTTTATCCCGTCAAACTCTGTAGTAGCCCTGTCGCCG
Organism: uncultured Candidatus Bathyarchaeia archaeon; assembly: GCA_964487415.1. Taxonomy (GTDB): domain Archaea; phylum Thermoproteota; class Bathyarchaeia; order Bathyarchaeales; family Bathycorpusculaceae; genus DRVV01. The sequence goes on from CAZAPQ010000126.1 coordinate 7,920, forward strand.
AATATGAAGAGCATAGGCTGAATTACGGAACCTCCGCCAAATTTATTTTCGGATTGCCCTGCAACTAGCAGAGATTTATCCACGTTATGATGTAATATTGTGCCCGCCTTTTCCATGTATTCTTTGCTTAAACGTTGGGAAATTTTTTCCATAATTGCATCGCAGATATAATCCGGATGGCCCAGGCCTTTTCTTTCAACAATTTCAAGCTTTTGTTTTTCGATGGGTGTCTGCCTCAAACTTTCAACTATTATGTTTCGCAAGTTAATCCTCCTACAAGGATTTCAACGTAATGCAAAAGTAGATATATGTTTTGCCGTTCTCATGCCAAGGGGTAACGCCTTTTTATTTGATCATTTAAAATAAAGTGATGGAGGTGCTTTAGATATCTCTTAATGGTTTTAATAAACTTACGGAAAGGGCTGTTAGTCTTTTGAGGCAGGAGCAGCCTAACGAGGTTTTGGTGGTTCACCACGATGATGCAGATGGTCTATGCTCCGCCGCAATATTGAAGGAGGCGTTAGAGATTGAAGGCTTTAAGGTTTTAACGCTGTGCCTTGAAAAGGTCTACCCGGAAGTTATAGCCGATTTACATTCCAAGGGCAACTCTGTAATATTATATGCTGATATAGGGTCTTCTCACGCGGACATGATATCAGACTTCAACCAAGGGCGCACCCTGACAATAATCCTTGATCATCATGATCCAAAAGTTTCGATGGATCCGAGGGTTTTAGATTTAAACCTTGAGAATTTTGGCTTTAAAGGTGAAACAGATTTTTCTGGGGCTACGTGCTGCTATCTTTTTGCCAGAGCATTAAACGAAAAGAATTCGGATCTAGACTATTTGGCATTGGTTGGAAGCTTTGAAATTCCTGAGGGATACAAGTCAATAAATAAGGCAATTTTGGAGGAAGCAATAAAAAGTAATAGAATAGTAAGAAAAGGAAAAAGTTTTGAAATTGCAAAATTAGGCATAAATGTGGACGCACTGTTCTCTAGGCTTCAAATTCTGGGAGCAGTCGGCTATTACATGGGTGGTCCTGATCTTGGCTTGGAATTATGCATAAAAGGAATAAGTCCCGAAGCAGATGAGAAAATTTCAGAGCTTGAAAACAGGCGCAAAGAGGCTAATCGGAGGCTTCTGGGGAGACTTTACAGAGAAAGGCTTCGGGAGACAGAGTATATTCAATGGTTTGATGCTGGAAACATTTATGCTGGCATGGGCACAAAGGTGATTGGGCAGTTCTGCTCATTTCTTTCATATCAAACGCGCCTTATAAAATCCGACAAGTACATTCTTGGACTTGTCGGTGTGCCGCCGGAGATTCCGAAATGGGGGAAATTAAGCGAATCATTCGTGAAAGCTTCCTTAAGGGTGCCAAAGCAAATGCAAAGGTTCATTGATGATGGAAGGATGCTGGGGGCTGTAAACCTTCTGGTTAGGGCTTCCGAGGGTTTCGGGGTGGCTGACGGCCATCAATATGCTGCAAGCGTTATAGTGCCAGCTGATAAGAAAATGGCCCTCATAAAAAATGCCGAGAATGTTGCCAAGAGCTATACTAAAAACCGGACTTAACCGGGTTACGCGTTTTCATTATTTCCCTTAGCAGAACCGTTGCATAGGAACCTCTGTGCAGCATGAAGCTTGTTTTCACCTTCCACTTTGCCGTGTTGACTTCATCCCTAGATATTTCATTCAGTGAAAAATTGTTCAATGGAGCTATGATCGACCTAATCCCCCCTTTTAAGCTTATTTCAGGCATTTCCTTAATTTTGAAATTTTCATGCGATATTCCTTCTTCTTCAAGTATTTGTCTTTTAATCTCTTCCTGAATGCCTTGGGAAAATTTCTGTCTAAAACCTATGAGTGGTAAAGCTACACGCTTTCTTCCAGATGCTATCATGGCGTTCAAATCGGATATGGTGCTTTGGCTTGCAATGGTGTAAATTTTCGGGACTGGTAGGCCCGAGGCTTCAATGCTAATAACGTAGTCGCCAACTTCCGCCCTATTTAGGGCAAGGCCCATAGAGATTCTTCTACTTAAAATTCTATTGAAAAGGTAAGACTGATAAGCTTGGACGAAGAGTCTAAGGAGTTTCCTAGGTAGTCTTCTAAGCGCCCCTATAAAATCACATGGTCTTTTGGTCAAATGTTTTAGCATAACCCGTTCGTAGTGAAGCCTTTTGGGGAAATTATTTAGCGCTTCTTGGAAGTTTTGGGTTTTCCAAAGTTGTTTACGTGTCTCCTTTAAAGATGGTTTTTCATAAGGACCTGGTTTGGCTAGAAAGACCATGGCTGCCTTTCTGAAGTTTCCTTGGATCAGAGCTTTCCCCACTAGATGCGTTATTGGTCTGATTGTGCCGAATCTCTGGTGGCCGAAAAAATTTGGAATGCCGCCGATTAATGTTATTTCCTCTAAATTTCTTTTTAGACGTTCTTCTATCGTTGTTTTAGAATGGCTTATTCCTCTAATAGTCACCACGAAGTGATTCCCTAAGAGGTAATATTGTGAGAGTTGGCTACGGAAATATGTGACCGGGTGAACTTCAACATCTTTAATATGGATTTTTTGAAGGTTCCCTATTGAAACGCCCTTAAAGGTTACATGCTGCGCTGTAACAGCTTTTTTGTCCTTAATTCCCGCAACATGCACGTCGCTGGGACGTATACCCAATTGTCTGGCTATATCTTCAAGCGTCAAAAGTGTGTCTCTATTCCGTTTTACGAGAACACAGAGTAAATATTTCCATTCTGGAATTTGGGATAAACCGCTTAAATTCAAGGGCTCTTTCTTTTGGACTTCCGCCTTTAAGCCATTCACAAGAATTTCCTCGACAATAAAATCTTCCAAATAATGTTTTATTTTTCCCCCAATTCCCTGGGATTTTGTCGCATAGACTTCCATGCCCATCAATTTTTCAATTTTAGGAACCTGCAGAATCTCGCCCTCTTTTATAAGAGTGGAAGTGTACCCGTTATTCTATCTATTTTCTCTGCGGGCGCAGGGCCTATTCCCAGACATGTTACTGTGCCAGGTGGAATTTCCGTCAAACCCCTGTCGACAATCAGCGCACATGGTAAGGACGATTCCCTTGCTCTTTTTTCAAGTTCTAAAAGTTCTTTTTCGCTTTTTACCTTGACCACTATTTTGCACTGTCCCTCATCCATCCAACCCTCCCACCACTCTTTGTTTCTTTTCCTTGTTTCCTCTGCCGCAGACACAGCTGCATGACCTGCCTGAGCTGCCATTTTGCCTTTACTTAACTTTAAATCTGAACGGAAGACAATAACCTGTTTAAAGCGAAATTCAGCCATGCGCAAACCGCCAAACTGTTTGAAAATGTCTATTGAAAAACTTTAATTTTTGCTTGGCAAACAAGCTGCTACAATGAAATGCGCCATGGCGAGAAAAATCCTTGGATTTTTTATGGCTTTAAGAATAGCCTGTCCTTGAAAATCTATTTCGCTAAATTCCTTTACACTATTTTCCAGCTGGAATTTTTTGCAAAACCTTATAAATCCATCTAATTTTTTATCAGGCATCCTATCTAGCATCTTTCTAATCATTAGCATTGCTTTCATGTCAAATTTCATCAGTTTTTTAATCCTTTTTTGATAGTCCATAAGTGTCTCCGCGGAGAAATCGTCATCATTTAATGCCTTTTGAATAACATCTGCTGCTATCTTTGCACAGTTCAGTCCAAGGATTATTCCGCCTCCTGTTGTTGGTTTAACTTGGGAGGCTGCGTCACCTACAGCCAAAAATCCATTAGAGTAAGCTCTTGGTATGACTCCTCCGAGTGTTATTGGGTGAAAGGCTTTTTTGAGGATTCTGGCCTCCCGCAACCTTTTGGATGCTACTGGATGCCTATACATAAGTTTCTTAAGAAACTCCTCAGGGTTCCCCTTCTTAACGGCTAGTCCAATCTTTGCTTTTCCGTCAAGCTTTGGAATAAGCCAAGCGTAAAAGCCCGGCGCATAGGCTTTTCCAAGAAAAACCTCAACGAAGTCAAGTTCGGCATCGATGTTTTCAGCCTCGGCATGAATTCCATTCACAAAAATGCGTTTTCCAGAATATTTTATTCCAGCCTCGGTCAGCATTCTCGGCGGAAAACCTTCAGCGTCCACTACAATTTTAGCCAAAACCCTGAATGTTTTATTTTCTCGTTGGGCTTTAACTCCCCTTACGAAGCCATTTTCTCTAACCAAAGATTTAACGCGAGTTCCGAGATAGTATATGGCTCCATGCTTTTGGGCTAGGTGTGCAATATGCTTGTCAAACAATTCACGGTTGACGGTGCATGTTATTGGCTCATTGAACTTGACGGTTAATTCCTTCCCGTTTGGGGAATAAATTTTCGCGCCCCAAAAGATGTTCTCCACAATATTTTCAGGCAATGGATAAAGTCCTAACAGTTTTAGGTTTCTAATGCTGATATGGCCAGCACAATGGAATGGAACTCCTATTTCCCGGTGTTCCTCAAAAACAGTTACCTTAATGCCCCTTTTCGCAAGGTTTAGGGCAGTGAAAGAGCCAGAGGGTCCCCCTCCAATCACGACTACTTCCGAAAAATTTTCCATGACCAACCGCTAATATGATCGATTTAAAGTTTTAAGCTATAAGTTCCACCCTCTTTTTGCCTCGTGTCAAAGAGGTTGTTCGTATTTTCCCCGCAATTTCCAGTCGCATAAGCATCTCATTAAAATCTTTGAAACCTAAGTCATTGAATTTTTCGCTTATATGCTCAAATAGCTCCGTGTCTGTCGTGGCGCCTTTCTTTTTAAGAATCTCAAGTAACGTGTAGTATGCTGGATGAGTTTTCCATAGTTTCATAGGCATAACTGCTCCCCTCTTTACGTGACTGGCGTAGCTGGCTTCTGCACCTGCCTCAACTGCTGCATAAAGCTCCTGTACCATTTCTCCATGTCAGGCGTTATGGATGGTCCTATTCTTTTTAGCGCCTCTTCGAAGTCCTGCATATTAACCTCTTTTGCGTTTATATCCCTTCTTAGCGCATGCATCGCCGCTTCTCTACAGACAGCCTCTATATCTGCTCCGGAATAGTACTTAGTCATGGAGGCTAGTTGCTCTAAGTTTACATCCTTTGCGAGTGGCATGTTTTTAGTGTAAATTTTGAATATTTGAAGTCTCCCCTTTTCGTCTGGCTCTGGCACGTATATGAGCCTATCAAATCTTCCTGGACGAAGCACCGCTTGATCAACTATGTCAGGCCTATTGGTTGCGGCGATGACTACAACATCTTCTAATGTTGTTATTCCATCCATTTCCGTTAATAGCTGGCTTATCACCCGTTCAGTTACGCCGCTGTCGGCGTAGCCTAAACCTCTGCGGGGCGCCAGAGAATCTATTTCATCAAGGAATATTATTGCTGGAGCAGCCATTCTTGCCTTCCTGAAAACCTCCCTTATAGCCTTCTCGGATTCGCCGACCCATTTTGAAAACACTTCCGGACCCTTAATTGTTATGAAATTGGCTTCACTTTCTGTGGCTACCGCTCTGGCCAGCAAAGTTTTTCCACATCCCGGGGGGCCATAAAGCAGAATTCCCTTTGGCGGTCTTATTCCAAGCCTCTTGAAGATTTCAGGCTGCTTTATAGGCCATTCAACGGCTTCTCTAAGTTCCTGTTTAACACTTTCAAGGCCGCCTATCTCATCCCAATGGACGGTGGGCACCTCAACATAGACTTCACGCATGGCAGTCGGCGTGATCTCCTTGTAGGCATTCAGGAAATCCTCCATCTTGACCTCCATTTTTTCAAGTACTTCTGGAGGAATCCTTTCCTCCTCAAGGTTTATCTGCGGAAGATAGCGTCTCAAAGCCTTCATGGCGGTTTCCCTACAAAGGGCTGCCAAGTCGGCTCCGGTATAGCCATGAGTCATCTCGGCAAGTTTTTTGAGATCAACATCTTCCGCTAGGGGCATACCCCTTGTGTGTATTTGAAGAATCTCATATCTTCCCTGCTTGTCGGGGACGCCTATCTCAATTTCCCTATCAAACCTTCCGGGTCTGCGAAGTGCTGGGTCTAGGGCTCCAGGCCTGTTAGTTGCGCCTATAACAATGACATTTCCCCTTCCGGATAGTCCATCCATTAAAGCGAGAAGTTGGGCAACAACTCTCCTCTCAACCTCTCCCGTAACCTCCTCACGTTTCGGCGCTATTGCATCTAACTCGTCAATGAATATTATGCTTGGCGCATTCTGCTGGGCCTGTTGGAAAATTTCTCTAAGTCTCGCCTCGGATTCCCCGTAGAACTTGCTCATAATTTCAGGGCCATTTATGCTGAAGAAGTTGGCTTCAGCTTCGTTGGCTACTGCTCTAGCTAGCAGTGTTTTCCCACATCCAGGAGGACCATGAAGCAAAACTCCTTTAGGAGGCTCGATGCCTAATCTTTGGAAGAGTTCCGGATGTCTAAGTGGGAGTTCCACCATTTCCCTGACCCGCTGTATTTCTTCATGAAGCCCCCCTATGTCCTCATATGTCGTTCTCGGCACGCCCTTGCCTTCAGGCGCTGGCTCTGATAGTATAGTTAGCTTTGTTTCAGTCGTAACCTTTACAATGCCGTGAGGACGTGTTTTTGTCACCATAAAGGGTATTGCGTGCCCAAGCATCATAACAAGAGTTGTATCCCCTTCAGCAAGGGGTCTTTCCATGAGGCGGTTCTTAACAAAATTAGTAAAGTCCTCATCAACGTTGAGTCTCATATCCACCGGAGCCAAGGTAACATTAAGAGCCTCTTTCACCTTAGTAGATCTTACAATAACATATTCATTTATCGCCACGCCAGCGTTTTTACGCGTGAAGCCATCTATTCTTATTATGTCACGATTTTGGTCTTCACTGTAGGCTGGCCAAGCAATAGCCGCGGTGGTACGCTTTCCAACAATTTCTATGACATCACCAGCGCTTATGCCTAGCTTCTGCATGGTCTTTTGGTCAATGCGAGCTATGCCTCTGCCTACATCTCTTTGTTTGGCATCTCCTACTCGAAGCTGAACCTCCGTCATTCAGAACGCCTCTAAACTTAATTGTGATTATACGTGTCGAAACAGTTCTTGTGTTTAATATAAAGGTTTATGCCTTTTAACCTTGTGTGCTTTGCCATTCCTATGTACTTGTTCTTCTAACCATTACTGGCTGAACTTGACTTATTTCGCTTATTTCGCCTAATTTATTCTCCAATTCCTCAAGCATGCCAGTTTTATCCTCTGGAATTTTTATGGCGCAAATTAATGCTTTTAATCCAAATGCTATTGGTTCTTCTCCATATCCGTAAACCATTGCATGCTCTGGAAGCATGCTCTCTATTTTCTTTTTCAAATCATCGAAATTAACCGTAATATCAACAGGAAATATTTTATATGTTATTACAACGCTTCCCATGCTTCATTTCTCCTAAACTTTATGGGCCCGTAAATCCGCATTTAGGACACTTATAGGGTCGTCCAAATTTTCTACATCTTACACATCTTCTTATTATGATCTCTCCGCAATCCGGGCATGGAAACTTTGTAGCCTCTGCTCTTGGTGGAATTGGCTTACCGCAGCTTGTGCATGTTGCTAAGGTTATAGTTAATGCTTTTTCAGACATCTTGTTTCCCAAAGGTATATTGCTGTAATTGTCGAGCTTACTTATATTTTATACGTTTTATTTTTACATTCTGCCTCATAACTTATTCGCAAAATTATTATCATTCTTCTTGTTTATATGCCCAAGTGGGTCTATTTGGGAGTAAACCTTCGGGATATTGTACCTAAAACTATTGTAAGGCTTGAAGATTTAAGCGGAAAATCCATGGCAATAGATGCCTATAATGCCCTCTACCAATTTTTGGCCATAATCCGCCAGCCGGATGGCACTCCGCTCAAAGATAGCAGTGGGCGAATCACAAGCCACTTAAGCGGTCTTCTTTACAGGACATGCAACCTTGTTGAGCTCGGAATTAAGCCAATCTATGTCTTTGACGGGGTTCCTCCAGCTTTAAAAGAGGCTGAAATTAAAAGGCGAATGAAAGTGAAGGAGGAAGCCCTAATAAAATATGAACAAGCCTTAAGGGAGGGCAAAATTGAAGAAGCCCGTATGTATGCACAGGCTACTTCAACGCTTAAAGATTACATGGCTGAAGACAGCAAGCGTCTCTTAAATTTAATGGGAATTCCATGGGTTCAAGCCCCAAGTGAGGGTGAGGCCCAAGCTGCCTACATCGTGAAACATGGAGATGCTGATTACTGTGCAAGTCAGGATTATGACAGCCTGCTTTTTGGTGCTCCCTGCCTTGTAAGAAACGTTACAATTTCCGGTAAGAGAAAACTTCCTGGGAAAAACGTGTACGTTGAAGTTGTACCTGAAATAGTTGAACTTGATCGCGTGCTAAAGGAGTGGGGGATAACTCATCAGCAGCTGATTGATATAGGAATACTTGTAGGAACGGATTATAATCCTGATGGTGTTAAGGGATTAGGTCCTAAAACTGCCTTGAAGCTGATAAAAGAATATAAGTGTCTTGAAAATGCTCTGCCTCACTTGAAGAGTGCAGAGTTTCCAGTGGATCCATTGAAGATTAGAGAGCTTTTCCTAAAACCTAACGTAACTGCTAATTATAAGATAGAGTGGCGGGAGCCGGATGTTGAGGGGGTAGTTGCCTTCATCTGTGGAGAGCGAGATTTTTCAGAGGACCGTGTAAGAAAAGCTCTAGAGAAAATGCAAAAAGGATTGGCCAAAATTAAGGGAAAAACAACACTTGAAAGATGGTTTGGATAGAAGTCAACTAATTAACATAGCTAAATTTTGTGGCCATACCGTCCGGTTAATGGAACAAAAGCTACTCCTCCAAGGTTTTCTTCTATAATTCTGCCATCACTTCTTTTTGTGATCTTTATTAAGTTTTGAAAAAAGTGCACACTTCCAACAGGGATAACCATTATTCCCCCAGGCTTTAACTGCTCTAATAAAGGTCTTGGAATCTCAGGTGCCGCTGCAGTTACTAAAATGCGATCGTATGGAGCTTTTTCCGGGTAGCCCATGGAACCATTTGCCGAGATTATAGTGATGCGGTCGCTGTATCCCGCTTTCATTATGTTTTTTCTCGCCAATTCAGCTAAAGCCTCTATTATCTCCACCGTGTATACGTGGCCCCATTCGCTTCTAGGAGCATCATTTGGGGCTACAATCTCAGCTACAGTCGCGGCATGCCACCCTGACCCCGCGCCCACCTCCAATACTTTCTGGCCTATTTCCAATCGGAGGGCTTCATTCATTATTGCGACCATGTTTCGCCTGGCCTAGCTTTCAGCTTGGGCCATGTGGCGCGGAAACCGTCTGCCCATATCCAATTGGAAGGGGCGTATCCGCGGCGCTGTATGCTTTCATGTTTTCTGGAAGAAATTTTGATCGGGGTACGAGGCGCATGGCCCTGATTACTTTCTTGGATCTTAATATGCCCTCTCTTATTAAATTGTCAATAAGTCTATTCCATTCTTCTTCCAAGATGTTCACCGACTAATTAGATTGCATACTGATTTTTTAACATGTCTAATTTTAGCGAGAAGTGCTTGTTAAATGCTTACTTCACAGTTACCGATTTTGCAAGATTTCTTGGTTTATCCGGATCATATCCTTTTTCAACTGCCATGTAATATGCAAAAAGCTGCAATGGCACGATAAAGGGTATTGGAGACAACACATCCGGTATGCCTTTAGGTAATTCTATGTAGTCATCAGCAAATTTTTTCAATTCCTCATCCCCCTCCTCTATAAGAACTATTATGGAAGCGCCCCTCGCTTTCATCTCCATAATGTTTCCCATGATTATTTTACGAGTTTCATCTCTTGGGCAAATGAAAATTGCCGGTACACCCTCTTCGATGAGGCTTATGGGCCCATGTTTGCTTTCGCCGGCAGGAAAAGCCATGGCTGGAACATAGGCGATTTCCATAAGTTTCAGTCTGCCTTCATAGGCTGTTGCCGTGCTTATTCCCCGCCCCAAGAACATGAAAACTTTAGCGTCTCTGTATTTTTGGGCGAGTTGCCTAACTTTTTCCTCCTGTGTTCTAATCACAGTTTCAACGATATCCGGCAACTTTTTCAACTTAGCCTCTATAAAGTCCATTTCATCTTGGGAGATCTTACCCCTTTTCTTTGCTAATCTAAGGGCAAGCTGAGCTAGAACTGAAAGCTGGGATGTGAAAGTCTTCGTTGCGGCTACGCCTATTTCAGGACCTGATTGTTGGCATATGTAGACTCTTGAAATTCTGGTCAATGTTGAGCCAATAACATTTGTTAACCCCAATATGGTAGCTGCCCTTAGTCTCGCGGCGTTTACCGCTGCAATCGTGTCTGCAGTCTCCCCGGACTGACTTACAGCTAAAATTGTGCTATCAATGTTGACAGATTTTCCATGCTGCTCTATGAATTCTGATGCTATAACTGGGTATGTGGCCAAAAAGGCAAGTTTAGAAAACATGTAAGATGCAGCTAAACAAGCATGATAAGAGGTTCCACATGCAACTAGAAAAACCTCACGGGCACGATCCAAAAACGTTGCCATCAGATCTAAATAGTGCTCCTGCAGCCTAAGGGTGTTTTTTAGGCATAATGGCTGCTCATGAATCTCTTTTAACATAAAGTGCGTGTAACCCTGCTTAATCGCCATTTCTGGGGTCCAATCAATTAGCTTTGGCTCCCTCATCACAGGACTTGCGTCCGCTATCTTCTTGATCTCGAAACCTTCAGGAGACAGAACTGCAAATTCATCATCCTCAATTATAATAACTTTGTTGGTTAAGGGCAGAAAGGCTGGGATATCTGAAGCGCAATATAGCGCGTTTTCTCCTATACCAATAATAAGCGGGCTTTCCCTTCTGGCGCAGATGATTTTATCGGGCTCTTTAGGCGAGATTACGGCGATGGCGAAGGAACCTTCGAGTTTCCTGACAGCTTCGAGAACTGCTTCTGCAAGCTTTAATGAAGGATTGCTTTTTAAATTTTCTTCAATAAGGTGTGCTATGACCTCTGTGTCGGTTCTAGACGTGAATGCATGGCCCTTATTTTCCAATTCAAGTTTTAGCTCAGCAAAGTTTTCAATTATGCCGTTGTGAACTAAAGCTATTTGGCTCCCACAGTCTGTATGGGGATGCGCATTTTCCTGTGTGGGCGCTCCATGCGTAGCCCATCTTGTATGACCTATACCAACTCTTCCAGGCAAATCATCCAAGTTATGGATTCTATGAATCTCATCAATTTTTCCACAATCCTTCTTTATGTAGATTTTACCATCATGTAATGTCGCTTCTCCGGCAGAATCATAGCCCCTGTATTCAAGCCTCTTTAGGGCTTGATGTATAACTGGCGCCGCGGCTCCGTTCTTCATTATGCAGCCAAAAATTCCGCACATTTTTAATCCTCTTTTTCATCTTTTCTGAATTTTCAGCTACTCTTATTTTCTTTTTCCTTAAATAAGCATTTTTAAGACAAAATTGAAAATTTTGAAAAACTTTTGTGGATGTTAACTTTCGTAAAACCTTGCGGTAACATTTGTTTTCCATTTGTTGTGTGTAAGAAAACGGAACCATAAAAAAGATTTTAATAATGGACATGAATACTATATCTGAAAAGACCATGAACAAAGCGGCGGTAAAGTTTCTTCTATGCGACGATGGAAAAGTCCGAATGGTTAAGGATATTAAAATTTTTGACGATCCACAGATGCTTAAGATGATTCTGAACAGAACTAGCTGGAAAATTTTGTCAATGCTCTACGAGAAGGAAAGATACCCGCTAGAGGTGGCCAGAGCTTTAGGAGTTCATGAACAGAAGGTTTACTACCACATAAGGAAGCTGTTGAAAGCTGGAGTGGTGACCCTGGCTAGGCAGGAGGAGAGAAAAGGGGCTGTGGCTAAATATTATAAGGTGATTTATCCCGCCTTCGGAATAGAGTTTCCTCAAGGGTACAAGCCTATTGAAAGACTCCTATCATCATTATTTGGTTTTGGTGGTTATAGTGTGGTGCGAATGTTCTTTAGCGAATTCATAAATCAGAATGGAATTTTTGATGGGAAAATTGTTGTAGGGAGTCCTATACCCCATGGTCCTTTTAAGACAAGTGCTAGAGATGGCCATTACGCCAGCCACTTGGCTTTCTTCTTTGGACAGTTTATTATAATGCCCCATGATTTTTCTGTGAAGTTGGACGTGGATGTGAAGGTGGAAAAAGAAGAGAAAAATAATCTGGTGCTTGTAGGAGGGCCAGGAACAAATCTTTTGACGCAAGAGCTTAACGACTATCTTCCCGTGAAATTTAATATGATGCCATCTGAGCAGGGTTATCTTTTCGGCGGACTGGTGTCACAAAAAACTGGGCGTGTTTATGTTGCAGACTCTGTTGGTGTTGTGGCGAAAATAGTCAATCCGTGGGATTCCAGCAAGAGGGTTATAGTGCTTGCCGGAAATAAGGCGGTGGGCACTAAAGCATGCGTTCTGGCTTTGACGAACTTCTGGGAAAAAACCCTTAAGGATTATAGAGGCGAGGACACTTTTGCGAAAGTCATACAGGGCTACGACATGGATGGTGATGGAAAGGTTGATTCCATAGAAATTCTTGAATAATTATCGAGCAAGGTCGCTTGGCTCGCTTATGGGCTGATTGACTTGAAGGCATCCGAAGTAATTATAGCCTATGGGCATGAGAATGTCCAAGCTACTCATCGATCAACTTTCGAGATTACCAAGGAAAGCCATCTGTCTAAACGAGGAGATTGCATAATCGCTGTTTCTGCCAATAAAGGTTTAGCGGAATTAAGCGATATTTTTAAAGAAGTATTGCGTAAGTGTGGCTCTAAATTAACCATTTTAATTGAGGCCGGAGGGGCGAGCGATGTGATAAATGCCTTTGGAAGCCCCTTGCTTACTCTGATGCATCCCACAGAAATGGTTGTGAGAAAAAGTAGTTACGTGTGTAGGCGCACTTTAGCCATACAAGCGGATAAAGCTGCATGTGATCTTTCAAAGGCTCTTGTGGAAAAACTTAAAATCCCCGGAGAAGAGGTTCGGATAACGCTGACAGTTAGGGTTTAAAGCACTTCCACATCTAAGACTATTTGCCACTCGTAGGGTGCTGTCTCCCGTACAGACCTTGAAAATAGGAACTTCTTCACTTTTCTTCCAGCCTTCTCAACTTCTTCCTGGAGGCGAATTTTTAAGTTTTCAATGGAATCTGAGGCTTTGGCAAAAGTGTAAAAGTGTATCGTGCCTCCTTCAGGTTTTAATGTTTCGCATGCAGCATCCAAAAATTCTATAGCTTTCTCGGGTAGGTTCATTATTACCCGATCTGCAATGCCTTTAAGCCTATCCTTCACAACCTGTTTTGCATCTCCGAGTATTGGGTGAACCTTATTTTCAACCCTATTCAGCCTAATGTTTTTCTTTAAAAGCTCGAATGCGCTTGGATTTATGTCTATGGCATAAACCCTAACGTTTTCATGAGTTTTAGCAATTAGTATGGAGAAAGGACCTACTCCAGCGAACATATCCACAACTTTTTCATTCTCTTTAACCAAGGAAGCTACGCGGCTGTGTTCATAGGAAAGGCGTGGCGAGAAGTAAACCTTAGCTAGGTCTATGTAATATTTACATCCATGCTCTTTATGGATGGTTTCAGTTTTAGGTTCACCTGCGATGAAGGTAAATTCTCTAAGGCGATAAGTTCCAGTTATTGCACTGGCCTTGGCTAAAACTGTGCGGATCCCCTTATGCGCCTGCAAAATTGCACAGCCTAAATCATTTTTATATGGTTCAAGCTCTGGGGGAATTTCAATTGTTGCTATGTCTCCTATAATATCCATAGATTTGGGAATGCTTGCAAGTAAGTATGATGGAAGTTTACCTTCAAGAAGTTCCAGAAATGTTTTTTGTTTTTCCCTGAAAGGGAAAATGTAATTGATGACCTCCATGTTAGTGATGTTCCTTTTAAGAATTTCAGATTCTTCTTGAGATGGGTTCCGGTTTAAAGGTATGTAAATGTGACTGCCGTTTCTCTGAACTTCTAATTCATTATCAATTATTTTAAGCATATGGACTAGTCTTATTGCTTTTTCGCCTTCCTTTTTAGGAACCCTTAGACATTGAGATTTTTTGGGCATAAATTTAATAATTGTTTTCGTTTAACCATTTATTAATTAAGCCGTTCAATATTGTTTTATAATTTTAGTTCCTAGTAAAGGTTAAGATATTTTGTTAACTTTCCAATTCAGCCCTGCAGTCTTCACAGATGAATTCTCCATCCCTTTCCTTTAGGTTGTCTGACCATCCCCCGCATCTGTCGCAGTATCCCGCTAGGGAGGCCCCCTCTTCCGTTGCCGTTTGTGCTATGTGTTCTCTTTCTATTATGGCTTTTTCCTGGATTGTTTCTAAAAGTTCGGGCATCACACTTAAGATGTCCTTGCTTGAAATTAGTCCAACCAGTTGCCCTTTATATGTCACTCCGAGTCTCCTGATGTTCAATCTATTCATTTTTCTCGCCGCTTCATTTATTGTTTCGTCAGGCTCTATTGTTATTAGCGGGCTAGTCATGACATCCTTAGCCCTAACTGATTCCGGTTTTATGTTTTTGGCGAGAATCCTTGTGACCAGATCTCTCTCCGTTATGATCCCAATGGGTTTTCCATCCTTGCCCGTCACTATTATGCAGCCTAATTCATGCTTGTCCATCAGTTCTGCAACGTGGTTTATTGATGCATTCTCATCAACTGTTATCACTGGATTAGTCATAACATCTTTGACTAGCATTCTTGGTCTCAACCCTATTTCCGCCATCGTCCTCAGCCAGATGTTCGCCTTCTTTATTCAATTCAAATTAAACGTACATTTAAAACTTGTCATATCTTTAGAATAAAGTTTCTGCAAGAAGAAACATATATGGGTGGATGGTTTTGGTTAATTTGGGATATTCATGTTGAGGACAAACGCGGATAAGTTGGTGAAAATCTCTGTAATTGGCGAAGTTGCAAGTCCAGTGTATAGAAACGTTTACAATGTTTCAGCTGAAGGGGTTCCCATGGTTTTGCCTGGTGTGGGAGGAATAACCTATAATGTTAGGGTTGGCGATCCTGCATGTGGTTGGGAAGCTGATCATGTGGAACCCGGCGTTAGCATAGAAAACAAGGAAAATGATCCAAGTTTTGGACGAGGAGCAAATGTTGCCCTCAATGTACTTTCATGCGTTGGAAATGAGGCTGTTGTGTTTTCAGGAGACGCTAAGGGTGCAAGGGGTGTTGTGACGGGTAAGCATGGTGGGATAGAGCATGTGCTTGTTGACTTTCCGCGAGAGGTTCTTGAAAAGCTTATGATCGGTGATAAAGTGCTGGTGAAGGCTTTCGGGGTTGGCTTAAAACTTTTGGATTTTAGGGAAATCAAGGTTATAAATATGGACCCTCACTTTCTTGAAGCTTTAGGCATAAGGCCTGTTGGAGATAAGCTTGAGATTCCTGTGACACATGTTATTCCTGCGGCAATTATGGGTTCAGGTTTGGGAGCGAATCAAACATATTCGGGAGATTATGATATTCAGCTTTTTGATGAAAGTATCTGCAGGGAATATGGTCTTGAGGATCTCCGGCTTGGCGATCTTGTAGCCATTCTTGATGCTGACCATTCTTACGGGAGAATCTATCGAAAAGGCGCTGTTTCAGTTGGTATAGTTGTGCATACGAACTCTGTGACTTCAGGCCATGGGCCCGGCGTGACAACATTGTTCACTTCCGCATCTGGCAAAATCATTCCTAAAATAGAATCAAAAGCTAACATAGCCTATGTGCTGAAGCTAAGGACAGATATATAAGTACGAGAATGCTATCCTCTGATAGTAAATTATAATGGACTGTTGAGATTATGCCATATAAGAGGAAGAGTCGGGGAAGATCAAAGGGTGCTAAGGGAAGAAGCGGGTTCGTCCAATGTGCCAACTGTGGGGAGCTGGTGCCAAGAGATAAAGCCAAGAAAGTCACCCGCCGAGTGTCCCTAGTTGATCCCGCCCTAGCCAGGGAACTTCGCCAGAAAGGTGCCTATATATCAGCTCCTGTTGAAACTAAATATTATTGCGTTTCATGTGCTGTTCACTATGGAATCGTTAAGGTTAGGGCCAGGGAAGAACGTAAGCTCCGCACTGGCAGAAGATTCTAGTTTGCAGTGTTTCCTCTTTTCTTTAGAATCTTATATACATAACTGCTCCTTTGTATAACTGTAAGATTTGTAAGAATTGCTAGCAATATGATGCCAACTTCCAATGCCCCCGCCCAAAAAATCTCCATTATGCTTGTTGTTGCAAGAATGATTATTCTCTCCGCCCTTTCTGCAACCCCCACAGTCTCCATTTTAACAGATAGGGCCTCTGCCCTTGCTCTGGAGTAGCTTACAAGTAATGAACCTACAAGCGCCGCTAGCCCCCACATGGGCGAGCATAATCCTCCAAGAATTACTCCCGCATAAATTAGGGCATCCGAGTATCTGTCCAATAGTGAATCAAGGAATCCTCCGAAGGGTGTTTCTTTTCCATATAGCCTTGCTAAGGCTCCGTCTAAGATATCGCAATATCCTGATAGCAACATAGAAATTACTGCTGGGATAAGGAATTTGTGTCCGTTTGCGTAAGCCGCTGCTGATAGAAGTGCTAAAGCTGCTCCAATAGCGCTTATGATGTTGGGCGTTAAACCTATCTTGTTGGCTATTTTTGCCTGTCCGGCTATGATTAACTGTACTTTAGCCTTAATCTTTGTCAGCATGGTTTCAGATTTCTGTGTCGCTAATCTTTATTTAAGATTGACGTATAATTGTTAGTTGTGATCATCCTTGGAGGACTTTATTTGATAAGTGTGGATTGTTTGAAGGTTGGCGATAAGACTTGCTTCGGAGTTAGAGTTGAACTTCCAGACTCGCCGCCGCTGGTTTTGATTGTTACTGAAAAGGGTTTCATAATGTGCGGTTTTCTGAACGTTGAGGTTGCAGAGGGTTTTGGTGTGGCTGCCGCCGTGGTTGGTGGAGTTAAAAACTTTGATGATGTTTTAAGTGGGCAGATTAAGGCTGTTACCTCGAAGGCTAAAAGTCTCGGCATAGAGCTGGGCATGTCGGGTTTGGAAGCCTTAAAACGCATGTTGTAAGATGCTAAATTTTAGCTGGGATGCGAACTAACAAAATTGATAATCTCCCTATTTTCTTGAAAACAGCAAATATGGTCGCCCCTTATCGCGTAACGTAAACTATTAAGAGCATCAATTAACGAGGCGGCTCTATGTTCTTTTTTTATTCACTTTCTGTACTTGTTTTAGACATTTTATCCGATTAACTATTGTTTCTGGCTTTTTTATGTTTAAGCTTATAAATACATGCTGATGGAAACTAATTTTGGTGTGTCTTGCTTGTCTTTAAATGATGTTTTGGAAATGGTGGCTTCGGAGGTTAAGACGTGTACTAAATGTTCTCTTTGGCGTAACCGTAAAAACGCTGTTCCCGGTGAGGGAAATCCTAGCGCCAAAGTGGTGTTTGTGGGTGAGGCTCCAGGTTACTGGGAAGACGTTAAAGGTAAACCTTTCGTCGGTTCTGCTGGAAAATTTTTAGATATGCTTTTGGCTGAGGCTGGCCTTTCCCGAGGTGAAGTCTTCATAGGTAATGTTTTGAAGTGTAGGCCTCCAGGTAACAGGGAACCGTCCCAAGAGGAAATTAGGGCCTGCACGCCTTATTTGGATAGGCAGATAGTTGCCATAAAGCCAAAAATCATAGTAACCCTTGGTAATTATTCCACTGCCTACATTTTCTCTAAGGCTGGGCTTGCATTTAGCGGCATAACCCGTGCTCGCGGGGTTTTCTATGAAGCGAATATTCTGGGTCTACTTGTTACGTTTTTTCCAACATTGCATCCAGCAGCCGGGCTTTACAGCGCCGCATACAAGCAGCTTCTCATGGCGGATTTTAGAAAACTCGGAGCGAGGCTTAATGAGTTGGGGCTGGCCTAATCCATTTTAATGGCGGACTTTAAGGCTCTAAGCAGTTCTTCGACGTTCCCAAAAGTTTTTGAAGGCAGTTTAGCCAGTAACTCTGCAAGCCGAACCTGTTTTCCCTCCTCAATTTCTACAAGTCTCCACCCGATTTTTTTAACTAGTACACTTTTAGGCGCTGGATAACGCGTTTTCTCCACAACACTTCTAACGGAATCCAACCCAACTGAACCTGTGATTTTTGGAAAACTTCCTTTAGATAGATAATGCATAAAACGCAGGCCATCCTCAAACATGGAAAGATTATTAAAAAGTACATAAACTATTTTGCCCTCATCTTCAAAGGGTTTAACGAGTTCCAAAAGCCTTTGCAGTTCTACGTCACTGTACTGGTAGTAGTAAAGCTCCTCGCCCAAGCCATGAAGCCTAAAGTAGGCTATTTTGCTGGTATATGCTGGCATAAGCCTAAACGGATCCGTCACATGCACCACATCTAGTGCGCTTAAGATTTCGCCAAGTTTTTCATGTATTTCCTGCTTTTCCCACTCCGGTCCACGGGTCTCCCACATTAGAACCAGGTCTTCACGTTCTATTCCTTTAAAGAATCTTTCAGCAGCGTCAAGTTTATCTGGTCTAAAGGAGCCGGGTGTCTGAATAAGCAGTATCTTCGAATTTAATGCTTTGCATATTTGCTTCATTCGTTCAAAAGCTTGAAGACTAACGTCGTCCAACCTCATTTTAGACTTGTGACTTATATCCTGATGGGCTTTAACTGTGAACTCGAAGTTTTCCGGAGCTTTTTCACGCCAGCCTTTCACCGTTTCTATTCGCGGGTATTCGTAAAAAGTGCTGTTTAACTCAACCAGCTTATAGTTTTCAAAATATCGTTTCATTGATGTTGGAAATCCGCAACATCCAACTTTGATCATGGCATATGGGCCTGCCATCAAGTGCTAACTTTTGGGGGCGGACGTAAATGCCTCCCCAGTTTTTTGTGTAGGGCTATTCTGTAAAGTTTTCTCAAAGACTTTATAAGCTGCTCCACGCTGGGCAGAGGAGTGTATAGCAAAGGTATGCGGTCATACTGTGCCAATCGGATGGAATACTCGTCAGGCTTAAATCCATGGTATACGGCAACTTTAGGTTTTAAGCTGCTCATCCTAACAAGCATCATAGGCGAAATTCTATTTTCAATATTTGTGAAAATGAGAGCTCTTTCTGTAGTGGCGCCAAAAAGTTGAGCATATTCAAAGCCGGAGAGGGTTTCCACAGCTTTCCCGCTATCTACGACAGTATACCCCCGAACCTCTCCAACATTAGAACTTGAGCATACAACGATTTCCCCTCTAATAGCCTTGCATAAGTATTCCACACGAACTGGCATGGGGAATTCCCGCAGATCCAAAACAGCCATGCTTGGAGAGCTTGTTAAGATGGCGAACTCCCTTATGAAGCGGCCTCCACGTTCTTCATCAATTTGTAGAAGAGCCCAAATGAACTTTCGCACGAACCTCGTTCCCGGGTTTTTCCTTCTGCCGCTTTCATAATCACTTATAACCGAAGGTGAAAGAAGCATCTTCTCGGAGAGTGTTGCTTGGGAAACGGCAAAAAGCTCCCTCCATTTACGCATGGTCGCTCCTGGCTTATTTGAAAGGATAATCTCGCCGGCGATTCTCCTTGCTAGAACTTCGCGAACACTAGGAGATGTGGACATAAGATCGCTACCAGCCTGCCCCATTTTCTCCCTACGGAATCAAAAATATAAAGTATGCTAGCTATGATAATCTCATGTCACTTCCTATGGAATGAATATACTATTTTGCATAAATCACAAATTAAATGATGAAAATTAGAACTGTTCCAGCTACAACCATTACGGAGCCTAAACCGACGCTCGCTGTCACTTTTTCATGCAGAAATATCGCTCCCAATAGTGTTGAAAAAAGCGGCGTTGTAGAGGAAATAGGAACAGCTTGCGACTCTGAGATGTAGGCAAAACTTAAGATCAGGAAAAACCACCCTATTCCTAAGGCGATAATACCTCCTGACAATATCATGGCTAAAACCTTTCTCTTTATCTTGAAAAAGCCTAAACCCCTATGAGTTATTGGCGCAATCACAAGCAAAATAGCGGCTATTGATATCACACGCAGAGTATTTATTGCCAACGCATGCTCAAGATCCGGGGTCTCTTGTAAGGCTAGATTCACCATAAAAATGCTTATAGACCAAATGACCGCCGTAGCCAATGCAATAACAATTCCCTTAATTAAAGAGTCCTTCCGCTCATTTTCAACCCCTTTGCCTCTTTCATAGCTTAGAAGCCATATCCCTAAAACAATCGTAAAAGCAGCTAAAACAACCTGAAATGTTACTTCCTCTTTAGCTAGCAAAACAGCCCAAATGATATTGAAAAGTGGATAGGTGCATGTGAGAGGTACAGCCCTACTTACTCCCAGTTTTTTCAAACTTAAAAGATAAAGGGTGTCGCCCAGTCCCAAACCCACAAGTCCACTTGTAGAGGCTAGTAAAAGTGCATGAATAGAGATGCTTGTTAAAGTTTTAAATCCAATTAAAGCTATGCAGAAAAGAAGAAATAATCCTGCCCCGAGGCACCGTATGGTATTGACTGGTAGGGGCTTAGTTTCGACTAAAGCTTTTTTATAGAGTATTGCTGAAGCAGTCCAACAAATAGCAGCGCCCAGCGCTGCGAATTCACCTATCATCAAATCACCATTTATGCTTAGATGCTATCGCTAAAGCTGTTAAATACTTAAATGTTTCATAATATCTGTTCGGTTGATATGAACTTCGCAGTTTACTGGTGCGCAGAAGCCGTAAAACTGTTCCCCAAACTTTCTCTTGGAATCGGCATAATCAGAAATGTACATGTGGAAAGGGAAAACGAGAAAATCAAAGAATTAAAGAGAATGGCTTACGAAGAGGTAAGAGCCAAATACGAAATTGAGAAATTAAAGGATAACCCTATAATAAGAGCCTATAGAGACTTTTACTGGAAACTGAATATAGATCCAACAAAGGTTAGACCATCAGGAGAAGCGTTGCTTAGGAGAGTTTTACATGGCAATGAGCTTCCAGTAATATCCACAGCTGTTGATGCCTATAACTTAGCTTCTATGAAAACCATGATTCCGGTGAGCGGCTTTGACCTTGAAAAACTTAAACCTCCATTTAATGTGCGGTTTGCAAATAGAGGCGAGGAGTTCCTTGGCATTGGAATGGAAAAGTCCATCACTTTAACAGAAAAAATGCTTGTTTTGTCTGATAGGGAAAGGATTCTGTGCATCTATCCCTATAGAGATGCAGACTATACGAAAATTACAGAGAAAACAAGGAATATTTTGATTGTTGGCTATGGTGTTCCCGGAATAGAACGGCAACAACTCTTGGAAGCTGTTGAAACAGCCTTATCCTATATCCAAGCAGTTTCAGGCGGGGAGATTGAAATGCTTAAGGTTTTTAACCCCTCCCAAAATGCATAGGGTGTTGTTAGTTGTTCTTTAAGGTTAAGATGGAGGAAACTTCAAGGTTTAAGGAATCTAATATTGTCTTGGCCTTGGATTTTCCTTTTGAGCGGCTTGAAAACCGTGAATCTCTATATATTCGGGCAGAAAGCCTCATCGAAAGGGTGCATCCCTACATTTGCGCTGTAAAATTCAATCATCATTTAACGCTCCCTCTGGGCTTGTTTGATGGTATTAAAAGGCTGATAAAAAAGGCCCACGACAAGGGACTATTAACAATCATGGACTGCAAGATCAATGATATAGGCTCTACAAATGAGGTGATTGCTGAGTATTATTATGCGGCTGGTTTTGATGCACTCATAGCCAACCCTTTCGTAGGATGGGATGAAGGACTAGAACCAGTGTTCAAGGTGGCTAAGGCTCTCAATAAGGGTGTAATACTGTTAGTCTATATGAGCCACAAGGGAGTGGCTGAAGGCTATGGCCAAACAGTTCTAGATTATGATACAGGAAAGGAAACCCCTCAATATGTCCTATTTGCAAAAAGGGCTTTGAAATGGGGTGCAGACGGGGTCGTAGTTGGCGCTACATACCCTGAAAAGGTAAGGGAAGTTTTTGGGATGCTTAAAGATGAAGTTCCAATATATTCACCGGGAATAGGCGTTCAGGGAGGCAAAATAGAATCCGCCTTAAAGGCAGGTGCCCGTTATCTTATTGTTGGACGTGCTATAACACTTTCAAATAATCCTAGCGAATCCGCCGAAAAAATTAGAAATATTGCAAGAGCGCTTAAAAAGTCGGTTTAAAGCTATCTTTCCCTTCGTTCCCATAATTCCTTCTTAAGCAGATCCCTTACAGCTGATCTTATCGCAGCGCTCCTGCTTGGGTACATGTTAGCCCTCACAAGCTCATCTAAACCTTCAAGATAGGCTTCAGGCAACAATACTGTAACAAGTTTCATGCTCCCTTCTCCTCGGCATATTATATACATATTATGCTGCAAATATAAAATTTAATAGTTTCCCCAAACGACTTTTTCATTTACTTCTCGAAGGTCCCTCATTATTCTCTGAAATGTTTCCGATATATCTTCTACGCGCATTGCGCGTCGGCATAACCCCTCTTGTATTGTTCCGGCGGCAATCAATAGACTTCCAAGAATGTCGCTTATCAAAGGCTCAGGGAAAACTATTAATGCTAAACCGAGCTTGATGAGCCATGGTTTATTTCCGTTCTTCCATAGCTTTTTGGTAGTCCTGACCTCCTCCACAGTTTCCTTTAATATCCTCAAAAAATCCGTGTAACTCTCGCTCATTTCATTTGATATTTTGGGTATGTTTGAAATTGCTTTAACATCATTTGATTTCATTTTGATCCCGTTAAGACTTTTTCGTTTCGGAAGAGAAAAACTTTAACGCCCAAGAGTCTCCTTTTTCGGGTTGCTTCGCTCAGCATGAAGCTTTAAGTTTTAAAGTTTTACTTCAAAATTGGGGCTTATTGTTATGGTTTTTGTACTGCGTATTGAAAATATTTGTTAAGAAGAATTTTGCAGCAACAAAAATGTTATTTTACAATTAGAAAGAATGTAACCATTGGTTTACCAATAGCAAGGTGTCACATTGGGCAATAAGCATTATGGATTTATTCTGATATCAGATGAAAAATGGTGGCGGAGGCTTTGCGAAAGAGTTAAGGATCCTCGTGAAGTTTATGCGTTTGTACGCAGAGGCCAAGTAGGACCTGTTAATGCTAAAAAACTTCTTTTTTATGTCAAACGTCCAGTGATGCAGGTTCAGGGAACCTCGGATTTTGTTGAGCGGATAGCTGGAGACTGTCAAAAGCTTTGGGAAAGGTATGGGCACGAAACATGTCTAAAATCATATAAAGAGTACCTAGATTTTCTCCGCGGAAACAGCAAAGCTACCTTCATTAGGTTCACAAACTTTCATAAACTTGAGATTCCTGTTTCATTAGAGCTATTGAAGAGAATTTTGGGATTTTCAGTTATGCCTAGAGGCGGTAAATATATATGCTGGGAGGACGTGAATCAGATAACCGCTGAAGGATGTTTCGCCCATGGAAAGGTTTGACCCCAAAGAATTTGTTGAGAAAAAGGTCGAGGATATTCGCAAAGAAATCAACGGTGAAAAGGCTTTAGTGGCTATTTCAGGCGGGGTGGACAGCACAACATGCGCTGTTTTGACCCGCAAGGCCATAGGCGAAAACCTTGTTTGCGTATTTTTAGATGATGCTTTTATGCGTGAGGGTGAACCCGAACTAGTGGCTAATATTCTCTCAAGAGAGCCTTTCAATGTATCAGTGAAAATAGTCAATGTTCGCGATCGTTTTCTTGATGCTATGAAGGGCCTAAAGGATGCCGAGGAAAAGCGAAAAAAGTTTCGTGAAACCTTTTATACAGTTTTAAGTGAAACAGCTAAAAAAGAAGGTTGTCGCGTCTTAGTTCAAGGCACAATCCGCGCTGACGTTGTAGAAACCGTTGGTGGTGTGAAAACCCAGCATAATGTCCTCGAGCAGATGGGCATAAATCCGCTTGAAAAATTCGGATTTAAAGTTGTTGAACCTCTTCTTGACCTTTACAAAGGACAGGTTAGAATGGTTGCAAGATACTTAAAATTGCCTCCAGAAATTTCTGAAAGGCAACCCTTCCCAGGGCCAGGCTTATCAGTGCGTGTTGTTGGGGAGATCCGTTTAGACAAGTTGGACACTCTGAAAAAGGCAACAGCCATTGTGGAGAGGGAACTTGAAGTGCACAGGCCAAGTCAATATTTCGCTGCAATAATTGATAATGAGGTGTCTTCGGATCATTATCTTGACGCACATATAAAGGAAATTGCCGCTCGCTATCTTAATGTTCCACATAAAAACGTTGAAGTGAAAATCTTTAGGGACCGCGCCACAGGGGTAATAAATAAAGAAAGACGCTATGGAAAAATTGTCGGTATAAAGTGTAAGACAGAAAACGGCGGCGCCTACCAGCTTCCAATACAAAGAATAATTGCCCTCCAGTCAAGAATAATAAACGATAATCCCGATGTAACAAGGGTTCTCTATGCTTTGAAATACCTAACGGAACATAAGCCTTATATTATCAACATAAGGTCTATTCAGACAACGGACTTTTTGACAGCTAAGGTTTCAGAAATACCGTGGAATACCCTTAACAGAGCTGCCACGAGGATTCTCGAAAGTTGTCCGGAAGTTTCTGAAGTATACTATGATGTGACGCCTAAACCACCAGCAACAATAGAAATGGAGTAGTGGGTGCTAAACCTAAATAGTCCGATTCTACAAGTTTATGCTGGATGGCTATGATTCGGGTTAGAGTGAACAAGATAGAATCAATCTATGATATTGATGGTAACCTTGGGAAGCGCATAGAACTTGTTGAAGAGCGTCCAACCCCACAACTTATAATCAAGCCGCACAGCGAGGAGGCAAGGCTTGTTCAGGAAGTTTTTCAAGCCCTACAGCAGCAACTCCCATTCTTTCCAGCTAGGGCGCAGCTCACAGTTCCAAAGATAATCCTGTTCCTCACAGAGCAAGAGTATGAAAGCCTAGGAATCGACTTTGACGTTAACCAAGTTTACGAGATAACCCTAGATGGTCAAGCAATAAGATTCAAGAAAACTTCATAATTTCCCTTCGAATCCTTTTTAGGGCAGAGTACCTTGGATGAAAAGATAGCAGAAACATCATACCCCTTAAAGCTTTACAGATACTTTCTACACTTGGATCCTGATTTTTGTCACAGTAAAGCGGTATAGGCTCCCCATTTCCATCTTTAAAGTAAATGTAAAGCGTAGCATAGAACGTATCCCGCGTCTCCTTCAATTTTATGACTTCGACGTCTAAGCGAAGTTTCTTAGCCATTTTCCTAACGGCAGCGCTAACAGATCTTAACCTTTTTCTTTCATAATTGCCTGAAGAGTAAATTAGCAACTTCCCACAATTAATGTTCAAGGGTTTCACCAAAAGTGATTTTTAAGTCTCTATTTTTAAGATGGTTGGTGAATCAACAGGTTTGCACATGGAGAGAGTTAAGTTAAAGTGAAAAATCTAAGATTATTTTGCTCCTAAGGCGGCGTGAAGATGTTGAAAATTAGAGCTCATGTATTTGTAAGTGGACGTGTCCAAGGAGTATTCTTTAGGTCAGAGACTAGACGTGAGGCTAAAAAGCACGGCGTCAAGGGTTGGGTCCGAAATTTACCGGATGGCAGGGTTGAGGCTGTTTTTGAAGGAGACGAAGAAGCGGTCAAAAAGCTTATAGAATTTTGCAAGCGTGGGCCGCCCTATGCCAAGGTTACAAAGGTTGAAGTCCTGTGGGAAAATTATACCAGCGAGTTCAGCGATTTTGAAATAAGATATTGAAATTGTTATATTCTCTTTTTTGGAACGCGAAAGTGTGATTCCTTCCCTGCGCTTATATATTCCCCTCCAGCTTCCCGCACAATTGCAGCTATCCGTGCAAAGTTTTCTGATCCTAAAAACTGGCGGGGCTTTATCATTATGAAGTCGCCCCTATCCTCAAATGTGAGTAGGACCCCTAAATCTTCTGGGAAAATATTTTTAACGTCGCTTATTTCAACTTTCTCGATTTCTGTCGTTTTAGGTGCCGAAATGACCGGCGAGGGCGGGGATGGTGGGACCATCTGGGAAATTGCGATGGATTTTAATGAGGTGGAAATCGTCCTTAAATCTTCGGAAACGCTGTTTAAAACCACCAGTAACTCGTCAACTTTTTCTATGAGTTTTTCAATTTTTTCCCTCTCCATGCTCAAGTCAAAGCCCTCTCCTAATTTTTCTTATATCCTGTTGGCGTATTTATTAATTGTTTATGCGTTTTAATATCTCCAGAAAATGGAGTTTCGGAGGAAATGATTGAAATCGATGGGAGCAAGAAAAGCGGGAGTGGTACGATTCTCAGACTTTCCATAGCTTTTTCCTCCATCACTGGAAAGCCTATTCGAATATACAACATTCGACAGAATAGACCCCCGCCTGGATTAAGGCCCCAGCATTTGGAGGCCGTTTTAACAGCTGCAAAACTTTGTAACGCTTATGTGGAAGGAGCCCGTATTTCTTCCCGTGAACTCCTGTTCGAGCCAAAAGAGATTAAGGGCGGAAAATTTGAGGCTGAAATAGGCACTGCTGGAAGCATTCCAATGCTTATTATGACCGTGCTTCCCATATGCATATTTGCAAAGAGCACAGTCCACCTTCACATTTCGAAAGGCGGCACCGATGTCCAACATGCGCCTACAATAAACTATATGCAAAGTGTGTTTATGCCAGTTTTAAAGCGGATGGGGATTACTGCCAGCATTACAGTGCAGAAATATGGCTATTACCCGAAAGGAATGGGTGAAGTAACCCTAACCGTTGAACCGTGCATGAAGCTAAATCCGCTAGTGTTGGAGGAGTCTGGCAACATTAAGGCAGTAAAGGGAATTTCAGTCTGCACTTTTCTGGCTGAAAGAAGGGTTGCCGAACGTCAGGCAGTCGCGGCAACTGAATATCTAAGAGAAAAAGGTTATTCGGCGGACATTCGGATAATAAATGATAGGTCAAATCCACTGCAGAGGGGCAGCTCCCTAGTCATATGGGCTGAAACTGACAAAGGTGCATTGTTGGGCGCTGATGCTATAGGCGAGCTCAAAAAGCCAAGCGAGGCTGTAGGCAGGGAGGCCGCGGAAAAGTTGTGGCTGGAAATATCCTCCGGGGCGACAGTGGATATGCACCTGGCAGACATGCTGGTGCCTTACATTGCCTTAGCAAGTGGGCGATCTATATATTTGACAAGGATATTTTCTGACCATTTAGACTCGAATATTTGGCTTGCAGAAATTTTTCTGGGAACAAAGTTTAGAATAGAAAAAATAAAAGAACTTTACAGAGTGGAAAAGGTGGCCTAATTTTGAAGGCTAAAATCCGCGGAATATATTCAACTGCTCTGACAAAATTACTTATGGATCATGGCTTTAAAATCCTTCAACCTTCAAAGGTCATAAAAGAGCGTTTTAATCTTCCAGACGGTGACGATGAACCTCCAGAAGTTACAATAAAGGATAGAAGCGACCTCCAGGGAATAGTTGCTTTAGGCTCTTCCGAAGCTGTGAATTTTTTACAGACGGTCCTACAAGAGTCTCTCGAGGATGTTTTAACCAGAAAATGGAGCGTGAGTGTAGATGGAATATATAAAGGAACCGTAGTTAAAAGAAATGAAAGAGGAGTTTACGTAGACATCGGAAACGGCGTTTTAGGTCTTATCCCTGATCATGAAGCTCCACCGGAAGATCAAAAGGAAGTAATCGTCCAAGTTGAGCGTAAAGGAATTGGAAGGAAGATCCCCCTTCTAACAACTCGACTAAAAATTGTCGGAAAGTACGCTATTCTCATCCAAGGATGCAAAGTTGGAGTAAGCTTAAAAATTCGAGACACAAATAAGCGACTGGAACTTTACAAGCTTGGAAAGGAGTTATCTCCGGAAAACTGGGGAATAATTTGGCGTGAACCGACAGCCTATAAACCAAAAGAATTTTTAGAGCAAGAAATAGAAAAACTTTCTGAGAAAATCAGAATTTTAAGTGAGAAAGCATCCTCTAAAGAATCTTCAGGCCTAATCCTCGAAGGCCTAAGCTTTATGAATGTGGAGTTTCCCTGGTCGGCAAAGAAACAACTAGATGAGTTAAGGTCAACCGTGACACCAACAATCAAGGGACACCATTTCTTCAAAAGATGCGGAGGCCGAGTTTCAGCAGCCTTAGAAATGGCCGAAAAACTCTTAGAAAAAGAGGGCGACAAAGACAAAATTGAACAGCTTTTCAGAGAGCAAATACAATCAGAATTTCCAGAAGAAGGCTCTTTAGTAGACGTGGAGCATGTTAAACCAAGCGGTGTAGTTTTAAACCTTGGAAAAGCAACAATAGAAGTGCTGGATGCTGAAATGATAAAGTACTATAGAACTATTAGGGCTAATGGTGTGTATGACGGGCTTGGCGTGGAGAAAAAGGCCGGCGACAAAGCTGTAAGCGAGGCAAAACCGGGCGAGTGGTACATTATAACAAATTATTTCTCAAGCGATGCAACTTGGAGGGGCGCTTACATAAACATAAACACACCAATTGAAGTTTATCCAAAAGCCATAAGATATATAGATTTAGAGGTGGACATCTGTGTTTCTCCTAGCGGAGAAATAAAAGTCCTAGACATGGAAAAACTTGAAAGGAATTATGAAAAGGGAATTTTAAGTGAAAAGTTATTTGAAAAAGTTGGAAAGATTGTTAAAAGCCTATTAGCAACGGACTTAATCCAGAACATTCTAGCTAACTTTATCTAGCGTCCCACCCTTTACTAATGTAAGAGAGAATCCAAATTGACTATTGACTTGGTCTTAAAGGATCTAAAAGCCTACATTGATGGTCAAGTGGTTGAGTGCTGCATAGCTATAGAAAGTGGAAGAATTTTCAAAATTGGAAGAGAGTTCCAAATGCCCAAAGCCGACACTATTCTGAGTCTTGATGGACTTCTAGTTTTACCCGGGCTAATAGACGTTCATGTGCACCTTAGGGATGAGGGTAAAGCCTACAAGGAGGACTTCTACAGCGGCACAGCCGCAGCTGCAGCGGGTGGAATAACAACAGTTTTAGACATGCCTAACAACGATCCTGTCACGATGAGCGCTGCAACTTTTAGAAATAGGATTGAAATTGCTAAAAGCAGAATTCTGGTTAATGTTGGCTTCTACTCTGAATTTCCAAGTGAAATTCAAGAGATCGACAATATAATTAAAGAAGGCTGCATGGCCTTCAAGCTTTTCCTAGGCGAGCAGGTTGGGGGTTTGGATATAGCTGACGATTATAAGCTGACAGCGGCCTTTAAAAGAATTGGAAATAGAGTCCCTGTGGCTGTTCACGCGGAGGACCATGAAGTTCTCAAGGCTGTTAGAGATGAGTTAAAACAAAAAGGCATTAATGGTTTGGAGGCTTTTTTTAAGGCTCATCCTGTTGAAGCAGAGGAAAAGGCTATAAAGAGGATAATAACAATTGCTGAAAGAACAGGCGTTCAAGTGCATTTTTGCCATTTGAGCTCCGAGAACGGCTTAAAGGAAGTCGTTAAAGCAAAAGCGTCTAATCTTCCTGTTTCATGCGAAGTTACTCCCCATCATATCCTTATTTCTACAAAAGAGCTGTTAAATATTGGATCTTTGGGATTGACTCTGCCGCCTGTTAGAGATATAAAGCATGTAAACGCCCTTTGGCAAGGAATCTCCAAAAAGTTTGTCGACATCATTGC
The DNA here is from genome assembly GCA_964487415.1 of uncultured Candidatus Bathyarchaeia archaeon. Taxonomy (GTDB): domain Archaea; phylum Thermoproteota; class Bathyarchaeia; order Bathyarchaeales; family Bathycorpusculaceae; genus DRVV01. The sequence continues at coordinate 37,726 of CAZAPQ010000126.1, forward strand.
CTCCGATCATGCACCGCACGCCACGTGGGAGAAGTCTGCAAACATTATCTGGAATGTTAAAGCTGGCGTTCCAGGTTTGGAGACTACACTTTCGCTTTTGCTTAATGAAGTGAACAAGGGAAAATTGGCTCTAGCTGATGTTGTCAGATTGATGGCTGAAAATCCAGCCAAAATTTTCAGCATTAAAGATAGGGGAAGCCTAAGAGAAGGGAATAAAGCCGATCTTGTTGTTGTGGATTTGAAAAGGGAGGGCTATATAGACTCCCAAAAGTTTTATTCAAAGGCAAAGTACTCCCCTTTTGATGGTTGGAAGGTCAAGGGGAAACCAGTAAAAACTTTTGTAGGCGGTTTACTTGTTATGGACGAGGGCGAAATAGTTGGCAAAACTGGCTGCGGCGAAGCTATAAGGAGGAGCGTTAAATATTGAGGTTTATCGCTGATGGAATGCTTGGAAAATTAACAAGATGGCTTCGCATGTTAGGACATAACGTAAAATATTCAAACAAACTTGACGATCCTCAACTAATATTGATAGCTAAAAAGGAAGGGCGCATTCTTCTCACGAGGGATTTAGAGCTTTACCAACAAGCAACGGCTAAGGGTGTTCAAGCTTACTATGTTGATGGCGTAAATGAGGCGGAGGATCTGGCGAAACTTGCAAAAAGGTTCGGCATAAATCTAGATGTGGACATGAAAATATCTAGATGCCCAAAATGCAACGCGCAAGTGAAACCTGTGCCCAAAGAAAAGGTTGCTGGGAAAGTTGAAGAAACCACCTTTTCTTACTACAAGGAATTCTGGGAATGTCCAAAGTGCGGTCAAATTTACTGGCAAGGTGCCCATTGGACAAGAATAACTAAAACCCTTGAAACTGCGAGGGAACTATTAAACAAGATAAAAGCACAAAGATAGCGCTGAACGATGTTATTTCATTTTTTCTCCTTCCAAAAGCCACTTCAGAGGTATATCTTGATAGGTTCCATCCGGCAGTGTTCTTCTAACGGTTATCGGTAGTACACCTGCTTTAAGCTCTTTTAGAGATATATCTATGGGGCTTGTGGCTCCTTCTGGAATATCAATAAGTATGGGGGCGCCCATGGCTATTTGAATCGCCCTTGCCCCCACTATCCTTGCCTTTTCGAAACGTGTTAGCTTCGGTGGGCCTATTAAAATTTTCTTCTCTATACTTGACGTATGCTAATACTCCCCAGCGCCATATCCTTCAGGTGGCCCTTTGGGAGGCACTGAGGGAGCTTTGGCTTTCCCTGCAGCTATTATATCATCGATTTTCAATATCATAGTTGCAGCTTCGGTTGCGGATTTTATCACCTGCTTTTTCACTGAAAGCGGCTCGAAGACACCTACATCAGCCATATTTTTAATTTTTCCAGAGTTAACTTCTATTCCAGCCCATGTTTCGCCCTTTTCATGTTTTGCTCTAAGCTCGGAAAGAATATCAATGGGATCTAATCCGGCATTTTCGGTGAGGGTTGTAGGAATGGCTTCTAGGGCTTCTGCAAAGCCTTTAACGGCAAGTTGCTCTTTACCTGAGAAAGATTCCGCATATTTTCTGAGCAGCTTAGCAGTTTCAATCTCAGGGGCTCCTCCACCAGCCAAGACCTTTGGCTCTTCTACTATGTCCTTTACAACGAAAAGAGCGTCATGAATTGAGCGTTCAGCCTCGTCCACTATGCGCTCTGTTCCTCCCCTTATGAGTATTGTGACGGATCTTGGATTCTTGCATCCTTCCACAAATGTCATCTTGTCGTCGCCTATTTTACGCTCCTCTACGAGACCTGCAAATCCAAGGTCTGATGGACTTGCATCCTCTAAGTTAGTTATTATCCTTGCTCCTGTGGCTTTTGCAAGTTTTTCCACGTCTGACTTCTTTATTCTCCTAACGGCAAGAATTCCCTTTTTAGCTAGGAAATGTTGAGCCATATCGTCTATGCCTTTCTGACATAGAACAACATTCGCCCCAATAGCCGCGATCTTTTCAACCATTTCTCTCAGCATTTCCTCTTCCTGGTTTAGGAAAGCCTCCATTTGCTCAGGGCTTTCAATATTTAGTTTTGCATCAAACTCCGTTTTTTCAATTTCCAAGGAAGTGTCCAAAAGGGCTATTTTAGCATTTTCCAAACGTTTTGGCATCCCAGGGTGAACCACTTCCTTGTCTAAAACTATGCCCCTTATGAGCTTTGTATCTCTTAGCGACTCGCCAGGTTTTTTCTCAACTTTAACATCATCTATGTCGACTTTGTATTTGCCGTCTACTCTTTCAGCAACTTGAAGAATGGCCTCAACCGCTAATTCTGCTAAATATTCTCTGTATTCGGCCACCAGTTTGCTTGCCATCGATGTCATCGCTGCTTTTTTCAAATATTCTCTATATTCTGCAGAGTTCAGGTCTACAGGGATGGCTATTTTCTCTAAAGTTTCAAGCGCTTTCTCCATAGCCTTTTTGTATCCATCAATTATAATCGTTGGATGGATATTTTTGTTGATGAGTTCCTCGGCTTGGCTCAGCAACTCTCCCGCGAGTATTACGGACGTTGTGGTTCCATCTCCAACTTCGTTGTCTTGAGTTTTTGCCACCTCAACCATCATCTTCGCTGCTGGATGCTGAACATCCATTTCATCCAAAATCGTGCGGCCATCACTTGTTATTGTGACATCGCCAAAACTATCCACAAGCATCTTATCCATACCTCTGGGGCCAAGGGAACTTTTTACAGCTTCAGCTACCAATTTAGCCGCCATTATATTATTGTGTTGAGCTTCTCTTCCTCTAGTCCTACTTGAACCTTCTTTTAATATTAAGACTGGAATTCCAGCTGAGGGTGATGACAACTTAACAACCTCCCAAACGCGTCTCAAACAAAAACAGCATTACAATATAAATTTATCGTTTCCGTTCTTTCAGTTTCCATGACGACGACTTCGCCCTCTCTAAAAAATAGAGGTGAAATTTGCTATGAAAGGGGATTTATTTCTTTAATGCGCTCTTTAGGGCTTCAAGGAGGGCTGGGATTATTTGGTATATGTCGCCTACAACAATGTAATCTGCAACTTCGAATATTGGCGCATTTGGATCCTTGTTTATTGTCACTATAACCTTTGAGTCTCTAATTCCTGCAATGTGTTGAATCATTCCTGAAACGCCGCATCCAATATATATTTCAGGCTTAACCTTCTTCCCTGATAATCCAACCCATTCGGAAAACCATTTCCTATCCTCGGCTAAAGGTCTCGTGACTCCGACATGTCCCCCTAAAATGCTGGCAAGCTCCTCGAACATCCTGAAGTCTTCTTTTTTGGTTACACCCCGCCCGCCGCAAATCACCACTCTAGCTTCTTCAATGCGGACCTTAGCAACCTCGGCGGGTCTGACCTCGACAACTGTGGTTTTTGGCTCATCAACTTTAAAATCCAAACTGATTATGTTGGCCTGCTTGCCAAAGGGCTTAGCTTTTTCAAAGGTTCTGGGGGGCACCGTCGCAATTTGGGGTTTTGCTTGATAAGTTATTAGTGCTACTCCATTTCCACCGTAAACAATTCTAGCCGCGGTTAGCATTCCCCTTTCATCTATTTCAAACTTGAAAGCATCCTGTACTAAGCCAGCCTTTAGCCTTGCTGCAAGTCTCGCTGCAAGCTCTCTTCCCCTTTTTGTGGAACCTATCAGAATTATTTCAGGGGAACGCCTCGCAGCCAATTCCATGAAAACACTTAAATACGGTTCCGTTTGAAGGCTCTTAAAGACCGGGTTATCCATGAAATAAACTTTGTCCACATTATGTTTCGCTATTTCCTCAACTTGTTCTTTAATGTTGCATCCTAGAGTTATAGCCGAAAGCTCTGTCTGAAGTCTATCCGCAAGCTTCCTGCCTTCGCTTAACATTTCAAGGGCTAGGTCTAAATTTTCTGAGAAAACCCAAACTTCCCCTGTGCTCATTTTTTATCCTCCAATAACCCCCTCTTGAATTAGGGCTTTAACAAGATTTTCAGCGATCTCCTTGGGGCTTTCTCCAGATATTTTTATCCTTTTTCGCTCAGTTTTTGGAGCCGAGACATCTATAACCTTTATAGACGGCGTTGCGCTTTTTTCACCCTTAAAATCGATATCTGCAAGAGTCCATGTGAGCAGCTCCTTCTTTGAGGCTTTAATAATATCCATTAATGTCGGCACTCTTGGAACGTTAATCTCCTTTGTAACGGTTAACAATACGGGTGTCTTAACCATAATGACCTCTGAGCAGTCTTCAAGGCTTCTTTCAACTGTGAGGGTATTGCCTTCAAGGGTAACCTTACTTACATATGTAACTGCGGGGATCCCGAGGATCTCTGCTAGTCTAGGTCCCACCTGTCCTGAGTAGCTATCAATGCTTGCTTCTCCGCATAGAATAATATCAAAAGAGCCTATTTTCCTTATAGCTTCGGCAAGAATGTTCGAGATCATCATGGTGTCAGCGTTTTGAATGTTTGGATCCTGTATCTGAATAGCCTTATCGGCTCCCATGGCTAGTGCTTCTCTAAGTGCTGTGGAGGCATTTTCTGCCGTTGCTGTCAGGGCTATGACCTCTCCTCCATGTTTCATTTTTATTTTAACAGCTTCCTCCAAGGCGTTCTTGTCAAAATCGCTTATTTTTCTTGGAGCGTCAGCTATTAACAATTTACGAGTAGCTGAGTCGACTTTTATCTGGGACACGTCAATAGCATATTTGAGGCAAACAATTATTCGTGGCATAAGGTCACTCCATTTTTAGGGTGTGTAGCTAATTTCTACAATAAAGATAAAAGTAAACTTTACTTGTAGGGAACGTACTCCTTACCTAGGAGTTCCCTTCCGATGACTATTTTCTGTATGTTTTGTCCGCCCTCGGCGCCTACAACATATGACATTACACCGCGCCACGCTGCCTCAAATAGGTACTCCTTTGTGTAGCCAGCGGCTCCAAACCAGATCATGGCCTTTTCAGCCGCTTTAAGGGCAAGGAATGGGCCTTTCCATTTAACCATGGATATCCATTTGGCTATTTCTGTGGGCTTAAAAGTTTTTGCCTCTGAAACCTTCACTGGAAGCCCTTCCTCCTTGTATCTTATGTCCTGCATCCAAGCCGTCTTCATAACCATAAGCTTTAGGGCCTCCATCTCCATGTATAATTCCGCTAATTCAAACTGTATTGCTTCATATTTCGCTAGGGGCATTCCGAAAACTTTCCTGTCCTTTATGTAGGGAATGGCATCATCTAAAATGCGTCGTGTTGCCCCCGCACAGCTTGCTCCTATCATAAGTCTAGCATTATCAAACCCCTCCATGGTGTAGTAGAACCCCTTGCCAACCTCTCCAAGTCTATACTCATCTGGAATCTTTACATCCTTCATTACAAAGCCACCTGTGGAGATGGCCATTCTGCCAGCATCCCTATAGGGTTCTATAACTTCAACTCCTTCAGCATCAATAGGTACAAAGAAGGCTGTGATGTTACGGTGTGGTGCTTCAGGTATTACTGGCCCCGTCCTTGCGTTAACCCAGTAGCCTCCTCCCCACAGCTTAGCCTCTTCAGTTCCACTTATGAAAGTTTTCTCGCCATTCAAAATCCAGTAGTCGCCTTCTTTTCTCGCGGTTGTCCTATGTCCAGCAACATCCGACCCGCCTATAGGCTCGGTTGCACCTATGCCAACGAATTTTTCTCCCCTTATCGCTGGTTTTACGTACTTTTCTCTTACAACTTCAGAGCAGTACCTGTTAATCGTGAAGCCCCACCCAGTTTCAACAGCCATGAACCCTGCAGCAGTGGCGACTGTTGGGTCGTAGTACCCTATAACTTCGGCTATGAGGGCTTGAGTTTTCCAGTCTAGGCCTAGCCCCCCATGTTCTTGCGGCACTGTGCCCATTATAACGCCTAAACTCGCCAGGCCTTCAACGATATCTTTAGGATAAGGATGTCCTTTGTCGTCCATTTCTCTGACGCGCTCAGGTGTTAAATGTCTCTCACACCATTCCTTTACCGCTTTAACCATGAGTTTCTGCTCTTCAGTTTCCGTAAAATCATACATGCATTTTCCCAACCATCTTATCTTGAAGATGCATCTTCTAATTAAGCATATATAAAAGGTTATCGATAACTTAAAAGTAGCGTGGCATTAACCTTAATCAGATTCTTTAAAGCAACTTGATATTCAGTTTTTTGCTTAAAATCAGGGCTAACGCGTAAATTTTCTCTATTCTAGCTTCAGCCTAATAAACAGATACTTTAGCAACACCCTTTATCTTTAAGAATTCTGGAATAAGCTCTCCAGGAATTTTCCTCTCTGCAATAAGGGTGAGCTTTGGTTCGGGTGAAAGTTCAGGGTCATCAACTATCGCCTGCCTAATACTTAATCCATTTTTTGCTAAAATCATAGCCGCGTTCGCTAAAATACCTGGAATTTTAGCGTCAACCGGTGTTATTTCAACAACTCCGAAGTTAAGATGTCTTGCGACCTCCTTTAGTGAGTGTCCTGCAGAACGTAAACTTTCAAAAATTAAGCGTAGCTCCTGAATATTTTGTATCGTAGCGATTGTTTCGTTAACCGTTCGCCTGTCAACACCTGCGACTCTAGCAACACGTACTGGTGGAACTTCAATCTCGTTAAGATAAATTTTTCCAGATCTTACACTTAACCCATTTTCCACTAAAACTCGAGCTACCTTAAGTCGTTCGGGGTATTTGTCCAAATGTTTTTTAATGTTATTCCACATTTTGCGTCTGAAATATATTATCATAACCGAGCATAGATAAATTTTCATTCTCTATGTCATGGCTGAGCAAGCGAGCTTATGAATGTACAAAATTGTACTCAAAAGACTTAAATAGAGCCTAAACGTTCAACTTAACAAATCTGAGGTGAAAAGCTTTGCCTCCAAGGAAAATCATCTTGAACGATGAAGAGGTCCCTAAACAGTGGTACTGCATACTTCCAGATTTGCCCAAACCATTGCCGCCGTTCATTGATCCTGAAACAAGAGCGCCAGGAGGAGGGGTTGCTCCAAAGATTTTTCCAAAGCAGATTCTTGCTCAGGAATTTAGCCAGGAAAGATGGATAGATATACCTGAAGAGGTGAGGGAAGTTTACAGGCTATGGCGGCCAACTCCACTATATCGGGCTGTGAGGCTTGAAGAGGCGCTTAAAACGCCTGCAAAAATCTATTACAAGTATGAGGGTGTAAGCCCGCCGGGGAGTCATAAGCCAAACACCGCGGTTGCCCAAGCCTACTATAACATGAAAGAGGGCATAAAGCGACTTGCAACTGAGACTGGTGCTGGCCAGTGGGGTTCCGCTTTGGCTTTTGGTTGTATGATGTTTGGTTTAAAGTGTACAGTTTACATGGTTAAAGTAAGTTACCAACAGAAACCCTATAGAAGGGTTATGATGGAGTCCTTTGGTGCTGAGGTCTATCCAAGCCCAAGTGATAAGACGGAAGCAGGGAGGAAGATTCTCAAGGAGGATCCTAATAACCCTGGCAGCTTAGGTATCGCAATAAGCGAGGCTGTTGAGGATGCCTTAGTTCATGAGGATACCAATTATGGTATAGGAAGTGTCTTCAATCATGTTCTTCTGCACCAAACGGTAATCGGGCTTGAAACCAAAAAACAGATGGAAATAGCCGGAGAATATCCTGATGTAATTTTCGGATGCATCGGAGGTGGAAGCAGCTTTTCAGGTCTCTTCTGGCCATTCTATTATGACAAAGTTTCCAAAAAAGCTCCTAAGGATGTCAAGTTTGTAGCTGTAGAACCCACGGCATGTCCATCCGTAACTAAAGGCGAATACACATATGATCATGGAGACACTGCTAGGATAACACCTTTAGTGCCTATGCATACGTTGGGGCATGATTATATCCCTCCACCAATTCATGCTGGAGGTCTACGTTACCATGGAATAGCTCCAACCATAAGCCTCCTCGCATCGACCGGTAACCTTGAAACGGTGGCTTATAATCAAGTCGAAGTGTTCAATGCTGCGAAAATCTTCATTCAAACCGAGGGCATAATCCCAGCGCCAGAGCCTGCCCATGCCATAAAGGCTGCCATAGACGAAGCCTTAAGATGCAAGAAGACGGGAGAGGAAAAGGTCATCCTCTTCAACTTATGCGGTCACGGTCACTTCGACATGCAAGCCTACGCTGACTTTCTAAGCGGCAAACTAGAACCCTACGAGTACCCGGCTGAAAAAGTTGAGGAAGCCATGCAGAGACTCAGGAAACTATATCCATGGCTTGATGAGGCTAAAAATAAGTACATCAGATAACTTTTTTCAACATTTTATTCCCCTTTATTTTAATAGTAATCGCTGTGCAATATATAATTCAGTTAAAATCAAAACACTATCTATTGTGGGAATCGTGGAGAACAAAAAGGTGAAAATTTTAGGTTTCATTGTTAATCCTATTGCTGGAATGGGCGGAGCTGTAGGCTTAAAGGGCACAGACGGCGATGCAGTTCTAGAGAAAGCCATAGTTCTTGGAGCCAAACCTGTAGCGCCAGCGAGGGCATTAAGATTCCTAATTGAACTCAAGCCCTTCATGGAAAAGATTAAGCTGATCACGGGAGCTGGTGCGATGGGGGAAGATGAAGCCAAAAAATGCGGGTTCCAATGCACTGCTGTGGGGAAGCGAAAAGAGAAGACCAGCGCAAGGGATACCATGGAGATTGCGAGATCCATTAAAGGAATGGGCGCGGCGCTTCTTGTGTTCTGTGGTGGTGATGGAACCGCCCGGGACATATACAACGCCGTAGGCATGGGTATCCCCGTTTTAGGAGTACCCAGTGGAGTGAAAATGCACAGCGCAGTATTTGCCGTTGACCCACAGGCTGCAGCGAGAATTGTTGCAAAATTCATTTTTGAAGGTCTTCCCCTAAAGGAAGCTGAAGTTATGGATGTTGATGAAGAGGCTTTTAGGCAGGGTCGCGTCTCCGCTGAGCTATATGGATATGTTCTAATTCCATATGAGCCATATCTAATTCAAGATGCTAAAATGGCAAGTCCAATGACCGAAAGCGAGCTTAGGAATCAAGCTGCAATAGCCATATATATTATCGAGAACATGGAGCCAGATGCAGTTTACATCATTGGGCCTGGAACAACAACCCGGACAATAGCCGACCTATTGGATGAAAGTAAAACCCTCTTAGGCGTTGATTTGTTCCTTAACAAGAAAATGATAGCCAAGGACGTAAATGAGAAACAGGTATTGGAAGCTATTGAGGGAAGAAAAGCCTACATAATCGTCACGCCTATAGGCAGGCAAGGTTTCATCTTTGGGAGGGGAAACCAGCAAATAAGCTCGAAAGTGATTCGCAAAGTAGGCTTAGATAACATAATAGTGGTTGCAACTAAAAGTAAGCTGGAGAACCTGAGAAGTTTAAGGGTTGACACGGGTGACCAAAGACTGGATGAAGAATTTCGAAAACGTAAAATCAAGGTGATAATTGACTACAAGATGGAACGTTTGATGCCTGTAGAATAGCAACCCCTTTAAATGATTAGACTTAAAGAACAAGCCGTTAAGAGGCGGTAAAATGATTTCCATAAATGCTCCACAAATAGGCGAAGAGGAAATTGAAGCCGTTGTCAAAGTTCTGAAAAGCGGGATTCTTACGAATGCCCTTGGCGAGGGACCCATGGTTAAACGTTTTGAAGAGGAATTTGCGAAATTTGTGGGTGTAAAACATGCATTAGCCGTCAATAGCGGAACAGCCGCGCTCCACATGGCTGTGTCCAGCGTTGGCGTTAACCCTGGCGATGAAGTGATTCTTCCAAGTTTCACATTTGTGGCTACTGCTGAGGCTGTGGTTTTAGCGGGTGCTAAACCAGTTTTCGTGGACATTGACCCGGTTACGTATAACATTTCTCCAGAGAGAATCCGAGAAGCTGTGTCGAGGAAAACTAAGGCGATAATCGCTGTGGACCTCTACGGTTTACCAGCTCAATTAAAGCCCATAAAAGAAATAGCTGAAGAATATGGCTTGGCGGTTATTGAGGATGCAGCTCAAGCTCACGGCGCGCTTTATGAAGGAAAGCCTGTAGGAGCCTATGCAGATGTTGCATGCTGGAGTTTCTATGCTAGTAAAAATATGACCACTGGGGAAGGTGGAATGCTGACGACGGACAATGATGAAATAGCTGAAAAATTGAGGTTGCTAAGGTGCCATGGCGAGAAAGAGAAATATCATTCAGTAATTCTGGGCCACAATTACCGTATGCCCGAAATCCAAGCTGCAATAGGCTTGGTTCAATTGGCCAAGTTGCCCAAGTTTCTAGCGAGGAGACGAGAAAACGCGGATAGACTCACCGAGTTGCTTAGTTACGGGAAAGAGGATTTGCAGCTGCCTATAGAACCTGAAAATTGTAGAAGTAGCTGGTACCTCTACACTGTTAGGCTTAAGGGCGCCAATGTTGCGAAAAGAAATGCTGTTGTTGCAAAGCTAAGAAGCAAAATGGTGGGCGCTGAAGTTTACTATCCTCTCCCAATACATCTTATGCCATATTACAAGCAGTTTGGAAAGTTTAGACTTCCAGAAACTGAGGCGGCTTCCTCTCAGGTATTCTCGCTTCCGATACATCCAGGTGTTACCACAGAGCAAATAGATTTCATAGGCAAAGTTGTCTTAGAAACAATTCGACAGACGTCAACATAATTATATTTTAACCCCCATGGTGAAAGCTTGTTCGAGCTATTAGAAAAAATAAGTGTCAGCCTGTCTTCATTAAATACAAGCATTAAAATGTTAACGGCTCATAGTTGTTGAGAATTATACATTAACAGTAAAGGTAAAATATAAGCAGCCCGCCATATAAAGGCGCATCCAGTTTAAGGGATGATTTTATTGGTGTATTGAAGATGAAAAGTGAGGGGTTTGAAGTTTCAAGGGTAAAGGTGAGGTTTGCGGTTGAAGGTTTAGGAGAGGCTGAAGGTGAACTCATTCGCTATTTGTCTCCGAGAACCGTTGATGCCATCGTCAGAAAGCTGCCTTTTGAAGGACGGGCAGCCATCTGGAAAGAGGAGGTCTACTTTGAAATTCCGGTGCGGATGGGTGAGGAAAAAGCAAAAAGCACCGTGGAAAAAGGAACTATTGCATTTTGGCCTATGGGAAGCGCCCTATGCATATTTTACGGCAATTCCCAGCCCTACAGCCCAGTTAACATTATAGGCAAAGTGACTAAAAACCTTGAATTATTCAATAAAGTTAAAAGTGGATCAATAATCAAGGTGGAAAAGTTATAGGAAAACGCTGTCATTCCAACTTTTTAAGAGCCTTTCACATTCATTCGCGACTTCTCTACTTCGACACTTTTGCCTCAGCTTTTCAAGAAACTCTATACGTTTTTCTACGGAGCGCCTTTCCGCATCCCCGCCATAATAAAGTTTTCCCTCCAGATATTCTTTCATATGGTAAGCTTTTTGTATAAATAAGCTGGCGGCATCCACTGGATTCTGCACCGCATATTTATTGGCCCAAATTTTGGCCTCAGCCTCGCGGAGCTGAGTGAAACCATCGATTTCTTTGATCTCTCTAATATATTTCGTAAAAAAGTCATAGTATCCTGCTTTTTTAATAAGGTCTAGCGCAGCTTTTACCTTTAACTTGAATTCGGCGCTTCCATCAATTTGTATGCGACGCTTAGATTCCTTTTTTGAGGTTTGTGTCGACAATTCTGCCTTCCACTTGTGGTTTTACGCGCTTAAACTATCCTGGATTCTGAAGAACCCTCAAGCTAGCAATAAAAGATGAAGTTAGTCTACACTGTAAATTTTGATGTGGTGGTTCCCAGAAATCAGTTTTATTACACCGCCATCTTCCAGACTTTCAAGAAGATCTTTTGCTGCACTTATCCTTAGATTGAATCGTGAAGCTACGGTATATGGGGTTAAGACACGCATTTTCTTTAACTCTTCAACAATTTTTTCGCTTTTAATATCTGGAAGAAGAATTCCTGCCGGCTTTTTCTCTTTTTCTGCAGTTTTTCCCTTCTCTTTTTCCTTTTGCTGCTTCTTAGCTTCTTCTCGCATTTGCATCTTTTCCATTTGTTTCAGGGATAGTTTCTTTTTTCCACCCATCCATATCCCTCTAGAACCTGATGCAGATATGCATTTCAGCCTCTTATATTCATTACTTTAAATGGGCTTAACATGGCATGAAAAAGAAGGTGGGGAAAGAAGTTTACCTTCCCAGAACTTTCCTTGTTGCGATTTCGATATCCTCAGCCTTTATAGTTTTTCTTCCTGTATGCATCGCAAAATCAAGGGCTTCCTTAGCTATTTTTATCCCTATTTCTTCTAGCGCTTTGGCCAATTCTCGGGCCGCTGCTTCACTTACCCTCTCAGCTCCAGCCTTCTTGCATAACCTATGCATGGGAGCAATTGCCAATTCCAAGTTTGCCATAAAGTCTCCTCCAGTGGCTCCTTTTTATATTTAAAGCAATATTTAACGTTTATTGAATAGAAGATTCAAAAATCTGACGTATATACTTTTGTCCATGGGAAGCCTAATATTATACTTAAATATTATGTGCATTATGTATCCAGCTTAAGGGACTGTCTAATGGAGCTTCAATATGTCGATGCTCACATACACCTTTCAGATGAGGAATATTCAGAAATAATTGGAGATATTGTGGAAGAAGCCAGGAAATCAAACGTCAAAGCCTTAGTTTCAAATTCTATGGATCTGAATACAAGCATCAAAAGCATGGAATTCGCCAAAAAATATCCGCGGCTGGTTTATGCTGCTTTAGGAATTCATCCATGGAATGTAAATGTTTTAAGAGAAGATGAACTCTACAGGACTTCCGCGTTCATCCTTAAAAATCGGCGAGACGACGCAGTGGTGGCTATTGGAGAGATAGGATTAGACTTTAAATACAAGAATATCTGGGAAAAGCAATTACATGTTCTCAACGAAATGTTACATCTGGCCGAGAGATTAGATTTGCCTGTCATAATTCACTCCCGCGGAACAACACAGGAAATTGTTGAAATGCTTCCCTCCTACGACATTAAAAAGGTTCTATTGCACTGGTTTAGCAATCCAATACGTCTGCTATCTAAAATTATAGAAAGAGGTTACTACATAACCGAAGGCCCTCCTGCGGTATATTCTAGTAATATACGTGAAATCATTCAAAGGACACCTCTCGAAAATTTTCTAACAGAGACGGACGGACCAGTTCGCTATTTTAAAAGTCCATTTCATGGCAAGCTGACAACCCCCGCGTTCGTTCCGATGGTTGTTCAAGCTGTGGCAGAGATAAAGAAGATGAGCGTGGCCGATGTTGCAGAAAAAGTGGTGAAGAACTTTGAGAATTTTTTCGGAGTAAGCATTGTTTAATTTTTCCATTCCGTAAATTTAACGTTAGGAACGGTAAGGTTAAATCGTACTTGCAGTTTTATGAATGTTCACCTACAACTACATGCAATCGAAGGCGAAGCCTCAGGAGGATTTAAAAGTTTGGGAAATGTTCGAACGGAGCAAGTTAAACGCATAGCCAAAGAACTTATTAAAAGATTTCCAAATAGGTTCTCCAACAACTTCGAAGAAAACAAACGTGTGATTTCCCTTTTTCTGCAAGGAGCAACTCCAAGGGTGCGAAATCAGATAGCAGGGTATATAACCAGCATCTATTCTGGTATGCGATTGTCCGCGGTTAAGGCTTCGGAGAAGAACGAGTAACATTATTAAAGTTGCATAACTCCTTATTATGAATTGTAATGTGGAGCTTGGGGATTATGATTGATCAGTATAGGCGTGGATGGGCCTTAAGGTATCTACGAGAGGCTAAAGCTGAACTTGAGGCTGCAAGAGAAATGCCATACATGGCTCAGGGACTTATTATCGAAGCCATTAGGAAGGCTAGAAATGCCATTTATTACAGTTTAGGCGAACCATCCCTTATAGAGGGCATAGTAAGAGAGGCAGCAGAAAACATGGAGGGCAAGCTTGACCCGATTTTAAAGTGCTTAGTGGAAATGGAGGAAACTCTTCACCAATTTACATATGTAGAGGATATGGATAAAGAAAAAACTTTGAAACGGGCAAGCGCCCTTATACAATTAGCCTCAGAGATTGTTGAAACCATAACGGGTGAAAAAGTAGACTGAATGCTAGGAAAGCTTTTGTAGGGCATCAGATATTCGCGCCAAAGCCTCCTTTATGTTCTCAACCGAATTTGTAAACGACAGGCGTAAATGTCCTTCGCCCTGAGCTCCGAAGGCTGTTCCAGGCAAAACGGCGACACCTGCCTCGTGTAGTAGATAATCTGCAAGTTTTTGGGATGTCATTTTTGTTTCTTTTATGTTTGGGAATGCATAAAATGTTCCACGAGGTGCCTTGCACTTAATTCCCCTGACCTTACTTAATCCTGAAACGATGATGTCTCGGCGTCGTTTAAATTCTTCAATCATCTTTCTGACGCTGTCTTGAGGTCCCCTTAAAGCCTCGATGCCTGCTACTTGTACAAAGGCGCAGGTACAAGCGTTGGAGTTTATGACAAGTTTTGTAAGAGTTTGGGCTATATCCTTTCGCATAACTCCATATCCAAGCCTCCATCCTGTCATAGCGTAAGTCTTAGAGAACCCATCCAAAATTACTGTTCTATCCTTCATCCCGGGAATAGAAGCTATGCTTTCGTGTTCTCCTTCATAGATTATTCGGCTGTAAATCTCATCAGAAATTACTATGATGTCATCTCTGTTAGAGATACAGTCCGCTATTAGCCTCAGATCCTCTCTGGTCAAGACCCCTCCAGTTGGATTTTCTGGCGAGTTTAGTATTACCATCTTAGTTTTCTTAGTTATTTTTTCCTTAACATACTCGTGCTCTATTCTAAAGTCACGATCCTCGTTTTGAGGAATGGGCACAGGCCTCGCTCCAACGAATTTTATCAGCGACTCGTACGCTGGATATGCAGGGCTTGGATATAGAACCTCCTCGCCAGGGTTCACCAGAGCTTGTATTAAAAGAAATAGTATTTGCTTGGCGCCTGGACCTACCACAACCTCGTCAGGGTCAACTTCGATTTTTCTGGTTTTTGAGATGTACTCCGCTATGGCTTCTCTTAACTCAAAAATTCCAGGCGCTGGAACATAGTGGGTAAATCCTTCGCGAATAGCTTTTATTGCTGCCTCTTTTATATTCTCAGGGGTATCAAAGTCAGGGTCGCCTATCTCCATATGAATAACTTTTTTCCCACGTCTCTCCAAAGCCTTTGTCTTTGCAAGCATTTCAAAAGAAGCTTCTGTCCCTAGGTGACTTATTCTATCTGCGAACAACGGTGCCACTTCGACATCCCCGTTTTTAAGCCGAGTTTATGTAAAAGAAGATATTTAAGCATTCATTCATATAGTTTCCCCGGCTAAATTCGCTAACGTAAATGGTTCAAAATTTTATAACTAGGCAATAAATTAATTCAAAAATAGCCTTTGAACATAGGAGGATTATAAGTGACCGTGGCTGTGAAATTTTTAGGGAGTTTCCGCAATATTGTCGGGAAGGACGAAATAAACTTGGCTATTCAGCATCCTCTCAAGTTAGAAGATTTCATTAAAACAATTATTGAGAAGTGGCCAGCATTGAAAACGGTTCTACCTGATTCGGAATTAAGCTATTTAAAAACATATAGCTTAATATTTGTTAATGGAAAGGAAGTTAGTGTCCTGAATGGCTTGGATACCATATTAAAAGATGGGGACGAGGTTGTTTTTATACCGGTTTTGCATGGAGGATGACTGGAAAAGTTTATGCGGTGCAATGTTTACCACAATGTAGTAAAGCTTAATACTTAAGAGCATGATTGCTTTACTGGAGAGTGGTTTGGGTAAGGCTGCTTGGCAAACTCCACTTTACATATCAGTCGCTTGGATCCTAATGACCAGTTATCAAATGTTTACTCAGACAGCGGTTACAACATTAGTTACATACATTAACATGCTTTGGCCTCAATTGGGATCATGGCTCATATACCGCGTCGATTTGATTATCTCTGTATGCGCCTTTGCATGGGTTTTCGTCGTTTCATCAGCTATCCCAAGCATTATCCTTGGAAAGGAAAGAGGCGTGCTTCTACAGTTCGCAGTGTGTTTGATATTAACCTTTTTAGCCTTTGTAGTCTTTGACATATTGTAGTCATGGAGTGCCAGCATAGATCCTATCAGGTACTTTCTTGGTTTTGCTTTGTTGTTGAAGAATCCTTTTTCTGCGTTTGCATATCTTATCGCACCTTACGCTTTGATGATTGCCATAGACCTCCATGGTAGAAGGAAGCTTAAAAAAGAAATGGAACGACTAGAAAAGTTAACAGAGAATTATTTGCAGAATGTTATTGTTAAGCGAAATGTCCAGGAGTAAAGTGCGAAGAAACCTGCATCCCATAATAACATTAACCACAGACTTTGGATTGTCAGATCCTTATGTTGCTGAAATGAAAGCCGTTATTTTAGGGATAAATCCAAACGCCAAAATAGTGGACATAAGTCATCAAATAGAAAAGTTTAATGTCAGAATGGGTGCTTATATTTTAGCTTCGGCTGCACAATATTTTCCAAAGGGCACAATACATGTAGCTGTCATAGATCCTGGTGTAGGAACAACGCGCAGTCCGCTACTCGTGGAGACAAATGATTATTTCTTCATAGGTCCTGATAATGGAGTCTTAGCCTTGGCTGTCAGCAAGCAAGGTGTAAAAAGTGTATATATGATAACTAATCCTAAATTCATGCTCCCTAAAGTATCCGCGACATTTCATGGGCGAGACCTTTTCGCACCGGCTGCAGCCTTTCTTTCAAAAGGAGTTTCCCCGCAAGAATTTGGCCCTAAAATTTGTAATATGTTTTCACCAGAATTCGCAAAGATCATTAAAATGGAAAGCCTATTTGTAGGCGAAGTTATTTACGTGGATAGTTTTGGAAACATAATCACAAATTTTACTGACGAGGATGTTAAATCAGCTGTTACTGACGGGTTTATACATGTTAAGCTTGGAAAAAATGAGCTAAAGCTGAAGATTTGTAAAGCCTACGCAGAGGTTGAACCATTAAAACCTCTGGCAATAATCGGAAGTCATGACTTCTTGGAGATATCGATAAACCAGGGGAATGCTGCTGAGACATTTGGAATAAAAGCTGGGGATAAGGTTACACTTTATCGCTCTTTGTAAGGTCCCTTAGCCTCCTGTCTCCCTCAATTTCTTTTATAAATTCAGCAACACTTTTCGGTACAAGTTCCTCCCAGTTTTCTCCATTTAGCATGCGTTTTCTGATCTCGGTGGCGGAGTATACCTCACGCTTATGATATTGTATCTCCTTAACCCTGTAGCCAGCCTCTATAAATAGTCTCCGGGTGAGCGGCTCATTTGAATACACAATGTCAAAGCGTGGAGTGTAACCCTCAACAACTGAAACCCAAACCATGTGTATGTGTATGTCTGGAACTGGCACAATCCAAATGCGTTTAAGGTCTATTCCTGCTTCCTCTAGGGCTCTTCTAATCATGACAATTCTTTCGCCTGTTGTGAAGGGATTTTCAATTCGATGGCTATACTGGGCGCTGCCCACAACAATTATCAGCTCGTCAACCTCATTTAAAATATCCTTTACAACGTTTAGATGTCCTAAGTGAAAAGGCTGAAACCTTCCGACGAAAAGCCCCCGTTTAACCATAAATATCCCCCTTTGAGGTTAACAAGCCCATTTTTATTTTTTACGCCCTACAATAGACCGCTTTTTATACTTATTTAAAAGAATTTCAACAGGAAAAACCCGGATATATGCATCATCCACTGAAATGTTTTTCTCGCCGGGAAATCCTCTCTTTTCGCGGCTTAAAATCCCAAGCTTAACTTCTATGCCTTCGCCATAACCGCCTGGGGTGAAATCTGCTGCGATGACCCTATGACATGGGATAATTAACGGGAAAGGATTAGACATCATCACCTTGCCTACTGCCCTTGGGCTTCCTCCAACAGCTTCTGCAATGGAACCATACGAGGTCACATAACCTGTCGGAATTAAGGACGTAGCCCTAAGAACTCTCCTCGTATATTCTGATAGATGTTCCGCTGCTAGGTTAAAGTTTATAGAAACTTCCTTTCCATTGTAAATATCTCTAAGCGTGCTTATCACCCGCTTAGCGAATTCCGAGGTCATGTCGGAGTGTTCAAAGGGGACATTAAATGGGATTTTTGCCAGCAAATTTTGTAAAACACGCTTTTCGTTAAAGGCGAAAGCTGTTGCAAAAATTCTTCCTTCATCATAAGCAAGCCCATACCATACCCCATCGAGGTTTTCAACGTATAATGTTATTTCCCCGTTTTTGTCCCTCCTTATGTCTGGAACATCCATCGTCTAATTCTTTTAAGCATGGAGAATGCGCAACATTAAGTTTAATAGGACGGTTTATATATGACTTTTCACCAGTGAGGGTGAAATATTTGGAAATTGGAGGACAGATGCCCCAATATTTGTGGGTTCCAGGCGCCACCACAGTTGGAGTGGTGTGTAGCGACGGTGTTATACTCGCCTCTGAGAAACGCGTTTCCTATGGATATCTAGTCGTCAGCCGGGGCGGGAAGAAGGTCTTTAAGATAACTGATCGCATTGGAGCGGCGTGCGCTGGGCTTGTTTCTGATATGCAGATACTTATTCGAGAAGTTGAAGCCTACGCGAACCTGTACAGTCTAGAAGTTGGCCGATCCATTCCTGTTCGATCCGCTGCAAAGCTTATGTCAAACCTACTTTTCGCGAATAGGCTTACACCCCTGATAACTCAGACCATCGTAGGAGGATTAGATGAGGAAGGCCCCTCCCTTTACGTGCTTGATGTATTAGGGTCTGTTATTCCCGACAAGTTTGCCGTGGTGGGTTCTGGGACGGAGATTGCCATGGGTGTTCTAGAAGAGGGATACCGTGAAGGTTTAGACCTTAAGCAAGGAAGGGAACTTGTTGTAAGGGCAATAAAGTCCGCTATAAGCCGAGATATAATGAGCGGTGATGGCATAGACTTTTTGTTTGTAATGAAGGATGGCATTCGGGAGGAATCAATAAAATTCTAGTTTATGGTTTTTGATAATTAACCGAGGCTGTTTCCCGTGTCCTTTGATATTAGTCTTGAGGAAGGTATATTTCTCGTCAAACTTGCACGTGCTGCGGTTGAGGAATATCTTAAAAAACATAGGCGCATCCATGTTCCAGAAGGCACACCAGAAAAGCTGATGCAGCCATGTGGAGTTTTTGTAACAATAAACAAAATTGAAAATGGGCAGAAGGATTTACGGGGCTGCATAGGATACCCTTACCCAACAAATCCTTTAGCCGAGGCCGTCATAGACTCTGCAATAAGCTCCGCGACAAGCGATCCACGCTTCTATCCGCTTTCCTTAGACGAGCTTGACGGCGTAGTTTTTGAGGTAAGCGTTCTAACACCACCCCAACTAGTGGAAGTTGAGAAACCCATAGATTATCCCTCAAAAATTAAAATTGGGCGAGACGGACTAATAATTGAGAAAGGATTTTATAAAGGATTATTGCTTCCCCAAGTTCCTATAGAATGGGGCTGGAATGAAGAGGAATTTCTCTGTCAGTGTTGCATTAAGGCTGGTCTGCCTCCAGATTGCTGGCTAATGAAAGGTACAAAAGTCTATAAATTCCAAGCCGTAATCTTTGAAGAAGAGAGTCCTGGCGGTGAGATAAAACGCAAGATCATTGAAAAAGAATAAACTTGAGCTACTATCCCCCTATCTCCTCTATGATTTTTATTGTCTTCTCCAAGCCATTAAACCTATTGGAATACTTATTTAATCGTCGCAAATTATCTTTGAAGAACTCTCTTTCTTTCTCGATTTCCTGAATTGCATGCTTTAACTCTTCCTTATCTTTCGCGATCAAGGCGCAGTTTAAATCTCGCAGTTTTTTGGCATTTCCGACCTGCTCGGGCTGTGTAGGAATGCAGATGCTAGGCTTCATATACTTTATCACTTCAAAGCATGTGCTATGTCCCCCGCTGAAAATCACCATTTTGCAGTTGGCCATGAGTTCTTGGCGTTTTTCTGGAGCGAGCCACGAGTATAATGTGCAGTTTCCAATTTTTGTGCTTCTATTATTTTCCCTAGCTTCTCCGAGACTTACTATGCTTTTCACGTTCAGGCTACTTAAAACTGGGATTATAATTTGCATGAGCCTAGTTTTTGTTCCTAAAGGGCCACTTATAGAGGCGAAAATATGTTCCTCCGATCCTTTTACTGGTGTGATATCGAAGAAAGTGCCTACAAATTCAACCCTGTCTCTTATTCCTATGTCATCCAAGTCACCGATATTATACTCGCATATTGTATAGGGCATTGGATTGTCCGGAATGATCACTTTTGAGCATTTTTTAATATAACGCTCAACGAATCTCTCTCCTGGGGTAAGTACACGAGCAAAACCATAGCGTGGTCTAATAAGGTTTGTTACGTAAATGGCTGGGATTCTCCATCTTTGTGCTAGCCTTAACGCATGAAGATCGCCGTCCGAAATAATCAGGTTTGGCCTGATTTTTCTGATTTTACCTCTAAGATCATAGTAACGTCTTATAGTTTCTATGGCGCTTGGCGTTTTTATTTCAAATCCCCTGTTTTCTGGATTAAAACGCGGTATTGGGAATAATATATTTAGAATAGAAGCTGAAGTAATTATTCCATAAGAATTTTCATACCAAGCCACAGGCGTACAATGATAGACGTTTCTGAACTCCTTTCTTAGAAGCTTGTACGCCTTTCCTCCAGAATAGAAGAACAACTCGTTTCCCTTTTCCTCCAACATCCTTCCTAGGCGCATAATTCTTGATAGGTGCCCGAGTCCAAGTTCGTTACAGCTAAGCATCAATCGCATAGTTCTTCGCATGCATAAATTGTCCAATAAACTTATTTCAATTATCCTTACCCTTAATTAATTACTGGTAAACAGCCGTATCGCTTGAGTGTTATTGATTATGTTAGGGTCTATGGGGTCAAATTTATGGAGTAGATTCTGGTAATTATCCTTATAATCCTCTAAAATTTCCTTTTGAAGTTATTTTTAATGTCCTAAACCCCCTTGCGTAGGAATTCAACATTTCCATGATATTAACGTGTTCCAGTACCATTTGGTTGTCTCTTGCATACCCCTTTATATCATGTTCCGCAGTCTTAAGAGAGTATAGGCAACACGTATCTCCAACAATTTTGTGTTGACATTCTGAAGGTAAACCCAAAAACACTGGATTAGTAGCGTCTATAGCTTTTTCTGAAGCATACACTATGGCATGGGCTCCTGCTGTAAGTTCCGCGATCCTTATGGGGACGCTTTCTTTACCTATTGCCAAAACTTCAATGCCATGCTTTTGTCTTATGTCAACCGCAATTTTCTTAAGCTTTGGAAGTAGTTTCAGAAGATTATTTTTGGCTTCACCGGAGATTCTTAAGCCTGAAAAGTGTATTGACGAAAGCTCTTCAACGGGCGTTGCGCCTAAAGTCATGTCTAAATGTATGACATCGGCGTCGAAATTTGCTAGGAGTTCCATGCATAATTTCACTTCATGTAAAACAAGGTTATGACTAGCTTTGACATCCTCAAAAATTGGTTCGGCTAAAAATGCCTTTGGCTCTCTACATGGTGGGTTAACCAAAACTGCTGCTGCAGCAACTACGGATTGTGGCTGAAATTTTTCATTTAATATTGCTGATGAGGAATCAGCCGCGATAATTCTCAATGCTTTCACCATGCTTGTTGCAATATTTACTGCATTTTTAATAAATGGCTTTTCAAGACGGGCTAAAACTCAGGCTTTCTAAGGTGTAGCCCCAATATGAAAATCTCTGAGCTTTTTGCCCTACTTGCTTCAGGCTTAATTAATTTTACATCCTCGAAATACTGCCTCACATTTTCAATAAAGTCTTTCAGCATATCTCCTTCAAAAACCTTGACAAAGAAGTTGCCCCTAGGCTTTAAAACTTCAATTGCTATTTTTAAGGCTGCCTGTGCGCAGTCTATTTGCCGAGCATGATCAACCTCCCATATGCCTGAGATATTTGGAGAAACATCTGAAACCACAACATCCGCTTTTCTAGGCAAAATCTCCATTATGGCTTGAACAGTTTCCTTTTCAGTTATGTCTCCAATAATCGTCTTTATGTTGTCCTCAGGGAAAGGTTCTATAGGTTTTAAATCAACTCCAAGAATGAAACCGTTCGATCCGACAATTTTCCTAACTGCTTGAATCCAACCTCCAGGAGCAGCGCCTAAATCCACGACAACGTCTTTACTTTTGATGAAATGATATTTCTCTACAGCTTGCAGCAGTTTATAGGCTGCCCTCGAGCGATAGTTTTCCTCCTTAGCCTTTCTATAATAGTAGTCCCTTTTCCGCTCCTGGAGCCATGCCTTAGGCAAAACTGATCTTCACCTAATGTTCAACCCTGTTCCTTTTCAGCTTCATGAAGAAGCCATTCAGTAAGCTTGCTGCAATTCTGCGGAGTTACTGCACCTGCTGGGCCGCACCTTTGACTCTCAGGACACAGCATACAAGGAGAGTCCTCTATGGAGCTTATAGAAGCTGGAAGCCTTTTTGGATAAAGCCTATAGGTCCATCTTCCATCGCAGAGCTCTTTTTCTCTTCTTATGAGCCCCTTGCTTTCCAGTTTCAGTGCTATTCTTGAGCCCTCCCTACTGCTCGCCCCAAGTTTCCTCCATAATTCAGACTGAAGCATTCCCTCATTTCCACTGCTTGTTATTATCTGCAGGGCTCTTTGTTCTAAATCGTTATGCCTACGCATATTTCCCGTCACTTTCATTCTTATATTTAGGATCTCTTAAAGTAAAAACGTTTATCAAAAATAAAACAGTTTACGCTCAGTGAAAGGAAAGTAAAATGGATAAGGGTAAGGCTGAGAAAAAGTACTGCCTTGGAATTGAAAGTACGGCAGACGACTTTAGTGTTGGAATAGCCAGCTTCGAAGGGGAAATAT
Organism: uncultured Candidatus Bathyarchaeia archaeon; assembly: GCA_964487415.1. Taxonomy (GTDB): domain Archaea; phylum Thermoproteota; class Bathyarchaeia; order Bathyarchaeales; family Bathycorpusculaceae; genus DRVV01. Next base: position 60,748 of record CAZAPQ010000126.1, read on the forward strand.
TAGCCAATATTATAGACGCGTATGTTCCGCCAGAGGGTGGGATTCATCCAAGAGAGGCCGCGAGACATCATGCAGATGTTGCAGGAAAGGTTGTTGAAAAGGCCTTAAAAAAAGCCGAAATTAAGCCAGAGGATATAAATCTTATAGCTTTTTCACAGGGACCTGGGTTAGGTCCTTGTCTCAGGACAGGAGCTACAGTGGCTCGTGCATTGGCTTCATATCTCCGTGTTCCCCTTGTGGGTGTTAATCATTGTATGGCCCATATTGAAATAGGGAGGCTTACGACGGGCGCTAAGGATCCCCTTACGCTTTATGTTTCTGGCGGGAACACCATTGTTGCGGCTTTTGATTCAGGTAGATATAGAGTTTTTGGCGAGACATTGGATATAGCCCTTGGAAACTGTCTAGATGTTTTTGCAAGAGAGGCTGGTTTAAGGCCGAGGATGGGTAAACCCTTAGGAGCTATGGTTGAAGAGCTTGCTAGAAAGGGGAAAGTGTTTGCGTCCCTGCCCTACACAGTTAAGGGAATGGACCTATCCTTCAGTGGTTTATTGACTGCGGCTATAAACATGTTGGGGAAAGAGGTTTCGTTGGAAGATTTGTGCTACAGTCTCCAAGAAACAGCTTTCTCAATGGTTACAGAAGTTACGGAGAGGGCTTTAGCCCATACAGAGAAAAAGGAAGTCTTGCTGACAGGCGGTGTAGCCGCTAACAAGAGACTTCAGGAAATGGTTAAGTTCATAGCTGAGGAACACGATGCAAAATTCTGTGTTGTACCAAGCGAGTTTGCAATTGATAATGGCGCCATGATTGCATGGGCTGGCGTGCTCGCCTTTACCCACGGCATCACAACCCCCATTGAAGAAAGCTTTGTAAAGCTGCGGTGGCGGCTCGAGGAGGTTGAAGTGCCTTGGGTGAAATAAGTCAATGGCAACTAATTAAAAAGGGGGCAGAAGCTTGGCTATACCTTGCCAATTGGCATGGGAGGAAAGTTGTAATTAAAAAGCGTTTGCCTAAACATTATAGGACTCCTGAACTTGATGAGCGGATCAGAATTTATCGCACAGTTCATGAGCCGCAACTTATGCATGAGGCCAAAAAAGCCGGAGTGCCAACTCCGATAATTTATTTGGTTGACATAAAGGAAGCCATGATTGTCATGGAATTTATCGAAGGCGATCAGGTTAAAAAATTGTTAGGTCTGGTCTCCCAAGAGGAGCGGGATAGGTTATGCTATGATATTGGCGAATTAATAGGAAAGCTCCATAAGAATGGGATTATTCATGGGGATTTAACCACGTCTAACATGATACGGGACGCTGATGGCAAAATATTCTTCATAGACTTTGGACTTGGAGAGAAACTCAATGAAGTTGAGGCTAAGGGGGTGGATCTACATCTTATGAAACGGGCTTTACAAAGCACCCACTTCAAATTTGCAGACGAGTGCTTCAACGCCGTCGTAAGAGGATATTCAAGCATTTTAGATCATGCAACAGTGAAAGACGTTTTAGAAAAGATTAGGGAAATAGAGCGGAGGGGACGATATATTATCGAAAGAAAGTGGTCTCGCGAACCCTCTTGCGGCTCTGAGGAGGTTAGAAAAGGTTTTAAGCATTTAAAATAATGTGAAGCTAAAAGGTGGGGTGAGTGGTGAACCCCCAATCCTGCACTAGAGTTGTTTTCTTTGCAACAAATAATTTCAATAAGTTTCGTGAGGCCTGTATGGTTCTCAGAGAATTTAACCTATCTGCAGGCATGCTTAGGATAAAAACGTTTGAGATTCAAAGTGAAAGTCTGGAAGAGATTGCAAAGGCAAGTGTTCTGAAAGCCTTTGAGAAGTGTGGGATCCCAATTATGGTTGAAGATGCTGGATTGTTTGTAGAGGCTTTAAATGACTTTCCAGGACCATATGCCTCCTATGCCTATAAAACCATAGGTAATGAGGGGTTGCTTAGACTAATGGATGGTGTGGAAAATAGGAAAGCCAGTTTTCGATCCGTTGTGGCCTATTTTTCTTCGGAATTGAAATTTCCCATATGCTTTAAGGGGGAGATTGTTGGAGAAATAACTAAAGAAGTTCGGAAAGGCTGCTCAGGTTTTGGTTTTGATCCCATTTTTAAGCCTCAGGGAAGCGATAAAACTTTCGCGGAAATGAGTGTTGAAGAAAAGAACATGTACTCCCATAGGGCTAGAGCCTTCAGAGAGTTCGCTAAATGGTATAAGAGTTTTAAGCGAATTGTTTAAGTTTATCGAAGATTTTAAATATACGCTTACATTCGCTCTTTAAAGCTAAAAGGGGTAAGTATGCCTAAAAAGGAAAAGGGTAAATCACATCCGACAAGACCAGTGAGCAAACGTCCTCCAAGCTGGTGTAAATACCAACCTGAAGAGGTTGAGGCCCTCGTAATTAAGCTGGCGAGGGAGGGCAATCCTCCAAGTCGGATAGGGACAATTCTCAGGGATCAATACGCCATTCCACTGGTTAAACCAATAACTGGGGAAACCATAACGGAAATTCTTCGAGAAGCGGGGCTTGCGCCGTCAGTGCCTGAAGACCTGGAAAACCTGCTTAAGAAGGCTGCTAGACTTATGGCGCATCTTGAAAAGCATAAGAAAGATTTTCATAACAAGAGAGCCCTGCAGCTTATTGAAGCAAAAATCCATAGACTTGAAAACTATTACAAGCAGGAAGGCATTTTACCTTCAAACTGGAAGTATGAGCCAAAGATGACCTCTATTGCCTAATGGCTTTGTCATTTTGACAAAAACTTTAGAAATTTTAAGCTCGCTAATGATTAGCTATGTCCTCAGATAATCAGCAAATTTCAAGTTTCTTTGATGCAGCCTCTGCAGCTTCCCAGGCAATATTAGAGGCTGTTAAAAGCGGCGTTACAATCTACTTGTATTCTCACCTTGATGCTGACGGCATAGCTGCCGCCGGAGTGATTGGTAAGGCACTTTATAGACTTAATGCTAGATTCCGCATTAGGATAACTCAGTGGGTTGACGAGAAACTGATAAGCGAGATCTTTGAAGAAAAGCCTCAAATGGTCATTTTTATAGATCTTGGGACGGAATTTGCAAGTTTGCTGAAACAGAAAGTTTCAGATTCCAACTTATTGGTTTTGGACCATCATCAAATTATTGAAGTATTACCTGAAGGCTTTTTATGTGTTAACCCTCATCTCTTCGGCATAGACGGTTCCAAAAGCATTAGCAGTTCAGGAGTTGCCTATTTCGTGGCGAAGGCTTTAGATCCGTCTAATGTGGATCTAGCCCCCATAGCGGTTGTTGGTGCTCTTGGCGACCTGCAAGATAAGTATGAACAAAGAATGCTTGGCGGGTTGAACCAGAAAATAGTTGAAGATGCGCAGAAGGAGGGGCTGTTAACTGTTGAGAAGGATTTGCTGTTCTTCGGGAGGGAGACTCGTCCCATACATAAGGCCCTAGCCTCCACAACAAGCCCTTTTATACCAGAAATAAGCGGCTCTGAGGACAAAAGCCTAGACTTCCTTATGAAGCTCGGTATCCAGCTTAAACATGACGATAAGTGGAGAGCCTTAAGGGATCTTTCAGAAGACGAGAAGAGAAAGATTTGCTCAGCCCTTGCCGATCATCTCCTATCCAAGGGTTTGCACTGTGAAGTGTCAAACCTTATAGGCTATGTATACACTTTAACCCGCGAGTTGCCTTGGACTCCAACTAGGGACGGACGAGAATTTGCAGTTTTGCTAAACGCTACTGGACGCATGGATAAATCCGGACTCGGCGTGGCCATATGCATGGGAGACAAGGGTTCAGCCCTGGAGGAAGCGAACAGGGTTCTTGAAGACTATAGACGCAATATTAACAGGTATTTGAAGTGGATTATGGAAAAGCCTGAGAGACTTAGGGAGATGGAAAATATATATGTGGTTTATGGTGAAGACTTTGTTGAAGATAAGATGATTGGCGCGGTTTCATCAATATTATCAACAAGTCTCCCGAATACAGAAAAGCCCCTCATAGCTTATACCAAGGCAAGTGAAGGGAGGTTAATGAAGGTCTCTGCAAGGACCACCGATATGGTGGTTGGCAAAGGGGTTAATCTTGGAAGGATTATGCAAATTGCTGCTGAAAAGTGTCTTGGCAAAGGCGGCGGCCACGATATAGCTGCTGGAGCCCAGATTCCCATCGAGAACATCGACCTTTTCATAAGGCTTGTAAATGAGCTTGTGGGCAAGAGCCTGGCGGGCGGGGATATTGGAAGCTGAAATAATAATAAGTTACGATGACGCTAAAATAGCTAAGGCTGTGGCAGCCGCAGTTTCGCCGGACAACTCCCAGGCACCACCAGGCTTATTTGTAAAAACTGAAAGGCAGGGAGACAAAGTTCTGACATCAATAAGGTGCGAGGGAGAGCTACCAACATTTATAGCAACCATTGATGACTTGTTGTCTTCAATTTCGGTTGCTGAAAAAACCTTGAAAATGTTAAGGAAAGTTATATAGCCGTTTAAAGTTTTTAAGGCTAGGGCAGAAGCAGCTAAATTGTGAGGAAAATGTTAGACATAAAGCTGATTCGAGAAAATCCGGAAATGGTTAAAAGGAATCTTGAGAGAAGAGCTGATCCTGAGTTTCTTAGCATGCTTGACGCTTTACTTGAGAATGATAGGATTTGGCGGCAGAAACTAACAGAACTAAACAATCTTCGAAGGGAAAGAAACCAAATAACAGTTGAGATAGCAAAAGCGAAGAAAAGGGGCGAAAGAATTGACCAGATTCTATTAAAAGCACAGGAAATAGACGAAAAAATTGCCGATCTAGAAAGGCAGGTGGGCACATATGAAGAGAATGTGCGCTACTATCTTATGAGGCTTCCAAATCTCCTCCATGATTCAGTCCCAACCGGGAAAAGCGAGTCTGACAATGTGGTCGTTAGAACATGGGGTGAGATAAGAAGATTTGATTTTCCCATAAAAGATCATATAGATCTTGGGCTGAGCTTAGGTATATTGGATGTGGAAAGGGCTGGAAAGATTTCTGGCGCGAGGTTCTTTTACTTAAAAGGTGCAGGGGTTCTTTTGGACCTAGCTTTAATAAACTTTGCTCTTGAAGAGCTCATCAAAAAGGGCTTCATCGCAGTTGAACCTCCATTTCTCATGAGGCGAAAGCCCTACGAGGGTGTTATTGCGCTTAGCGATTTTGAGGAAAACCTATACAAAATCGAGAATGAAGATTTGTATCTCATTGCCACATCAGAGCACCCAATTGCTGCAATGTACATGAATGAGGTTCTGGATGAGTCGGATTTACCCCTAAAATTTGCCGGGATAAGCACCAATTTTAGAAAGGAGGCTGGGGCTCATGGAAAGGATACGCGGGGAATATTTCGAACCCACCAGTTTAATAAGGTTGAGCAGTTTATCTTTTGCAAACCTGAAGATTCATGGGACCTGCATGAGGAACTGGTTAGGAATGCTGAAGAGCTTGTGCAGAAGTTGGGCTTACCATACAGGGTTGTAAATGTTTGCTCAGGCGAAATTGGAACGGTTGCTGCGAAAAAATATGACATTGAAGTCTGGATGCCAGCCCAGGGAACCTATAGGGAAGTGGTTTCTTGCAGCAACTGTACGGATTTTCAATCTCGAAGATTGAATATAAAATACAGGGAGAAGGCAGGGAAACCTCCAAAGGGCTTTGTGCACACGCTGAATTCAACCGCCTTAGCCACTGGAAGAACAATGGTTGCAATTTTAGAAAACTATCAGCAGAAGGATGGTTCAGTGATAATTCCTGAAGTTTTAAGGAAATACATGGGTGGCTTGGAAAAGATAGAACCTAAAAGTATCTAACAGAAATGAAAATCCCAGAATCTATAATGGTAAAGCTTAATATTCTTAATGTGATTTTTTTCGCTGTTTAAATGGAGGGTATGTGTGTCAACAAGAAAGGTAAGGGACAAATGGCGTGGCAAAGCATGGTACACGGTGCTTGCTCCACCATACTTCGGGAATGTAGAATTAGGTAGCATCCCCGCTGAATCTCCAGAAAAGCTTCTAGGCCGCGTGATGGAGGTTACGCTTTACGATGTCACTGGCGATTTTTCGCATCAGTACTTGAAGCTTTATTTTCAAATAACTAATGTTGATGGTAAAACAGCGCACACAATGTTTAAGGGGCATGAATATTCTAGGGACTATCTCAGAAGCCTTGTGCGTAGAAGGACGACAAAAGTTGATGGCCTATTTGATGTTTCAACAAAGGATGGTTATAGGTTTAGAGTTGCGATTGTGGCGTTCACCCTGTCAAGAATTAAAACTTCACAGGAGAACATTATTAGGAAGGTTATGGCGAGGATAGTTAACGAAAAGAGTGCTGCTTTAACTACGGATCAATTTGTTCAGGAGATGGTTTTGGGAAAAATAGCTTCAGACATCTATAACGAGGCTAAGAAGGTGGTTCCGCTACGCCATGTAGGCGTAAGGAAATCAAAACTTCTAACGCAAGTTGTTATGCCGCAAATTCAGCAGACAAATTAGCCTTTCCATTTTAATTTTCAGTCACTCATCTGCTCTCTTAGTGTTTTAAAATGGAGGTAAAGCTTGGAAGATATTAAAGTTGTCCTATATGGTGTTGGTGCCATAGGCAGTGCAGTAGCCAATCTCCTCATGAAAAAGCGCGGCGTTAAAATAGTTGGCGCAGTTGACACTGCAAAGGACAAAGTTGGAAAGGATTTAGGCGAAGTTATAGGTCTAAGCGCCAAAACTGGAGTAATAATTTCTGGAGATGCTTCTTCGGCGCTTCATAAGGTACATGCGGATGTAGCCATTCATGCTACGACATCATACCTCAAAGATGCATATCCGCAGATTTCCCAGCTCATAGAAAACGGTGTAAACGTTATATCCACATGTGAAGAGCTTGTCTACCCCTTTTACTCCGAGCCAGAGCTTGCGGAGAAGCTTGACGCCTTGGCCAAAAAATACGAGGTAGCGGTTTTAGGGACGGGAATTAATCCAGGATTTTTAATGGACACTTTAGTGATAGCCTTAACCGCGGTCTGTCAGAGTATAAGACGGATTGAAGCCGTTAGGGTGATAGATGCAGCGTCAAGGCGGCTGCCTTTTCTAATGAAGATTGGAGCAGGTTTAACGCTGAAGGATTTTAAGCGGAAAATTGCGAAGAAGCAAATTACAGGGCATGTAGGTCTGGAGCAATCTATCGCCATGATAGCGGATGCTCTTTCATGGGATCTTGAAGGAATTGTGACAGAGGCCGTTGAGCCTATTATAGCCACAGAAGTGTTTGAGGGGGAGAGTACCATCAAGATTGATGCTGGGGAGGTTGCGGGAATTAGGCAGAAGGCTAAAGGGTTCGTGGATGGCGAGGAAGTAATTCTTTTGGATTTTCAAGCCTATGTGGGTGCAAAGGAGGAGTATGACGCCATAACTATACATGGAATTCCAATGGTTCATCAGAAGATCCAACCATGTGTGCACGGCGACCTAGGCACTGCAGCCATACTCACCAATTTAATTCCAAAAGTATTATGCGCTTCTCCTGGATTGATCACTATGAAGGATTTGCCTGTTCCATCAGCCACTCCGGAGGATTTGGGTAAGTGTTTTTTGCACAAGGTACGTATTACCGTGCAGTAGGTATTTTAACAAAAGTTTCCCAAATCTTATATGCCTAATAGGTGAAGGATATGGGCAGATACATTCATAACAAGGGTGACCTCAGTCTTTCCAAACTTATGGAAAATGCTAAGAATTTGAAGGACTTTTGGAAGGCTGGGGCTTTAGCCATTTTCATAGGTGTGGTGCGGGGTGAAGCCCCCAGCGGCGGGAAGGTGCAGAAGCTGGAAATAGAAGCCTACGAGGAGAAGGCTGAGGAGGTAATTGCGGGTATATGCGAGGATTTAATGAAAAGAACTGGAATTGTGGATGTTCAGATTCATCATTTTGTAGGCGAATTTGGCGTGGGCGAAGATCTTGTCTATGTTCTAGTTGCTGGCTCCCATCGCGAAAATGTTTTTCCAGTTTTAAAGGAAGCTGTTGAAAGATATAAGAGAGAGGCACCGATTTTCAAGAAAGAGTTTATAATAGGCGGGGAGGGCGGCCTCAATGCTTATTGGGTTTCTGAAAAGGAATATAAGGATTAGCAGCGTTAATTCTTTATCTTCGGGAAGCATTATAAAGCGGATATTCAACGTTATGATTGGAGATGGAGCTATTGGAGAAGAGGAGTTATTTATGGTTTGAAAGGCGCCGAAGGAATAGGGCTTTAGATCTGGCGCAGGAGCAGATAACAAAAGCCCTCGACACCGTGTCCTTCCTAAATCAAGCTATGCAAAAATTAGCGGAAGGCAATAAAAAGGAGGCCATACATAGTATTGACAACATTTTCAAGGTTGAGAGGGAGGTGGATAGGCTTAGGACTGAAGTTTTCAAGGAGCTTTCCAAAGGTGTAGCGTTAGTGGCCGACTATCGTGAGGACCTTATGCACCTTGTGAAGAGACTTGACACCCTTGCGGATCATGTTAAAGATGTAGCAAGATGTGTTCTAATGCTTGAAGACGCTGAAATCCCTAAGGAACTATGGGAAAAAGCAGCTTATATGACATCAGTTCTGGTTGATTGCGCTCAAGCCCTTCGGGTAAGCATTGAAAACATAGGCGAGGATCCAGCAGCGGCTGTGAACGGCGCTAAAAAGGTTGAGGAAATAGAGAGGAAAATAGATGATGAATACCTGAGCACGAAAAAGCTGTTCATTAAATATGCTGATAGAGTGAATAGCGGCTCAATGGTAATATTTAACAACCTTGTAGAGTTTATTGAGCATGCTGCTGATATGTGTGCTGACACCGCTGATTATATAGTGATTCTTGCCAGCAGGGAATAATTCAGCTTAATCGCTTATTTCGCGTCGAGTCTAAGGTTTTTCCAAGGGCAAAAGCTGTAGCCAAAACTAGGAAGACTCCGAAAATTCCAGCCATTAAATTGGATATGTATGGGTTCTCAATTGTTGGCAGAGTGTAGTCAGGCATTAACCCACTCCACAGCGGTTCAGGTTCCGTGACCCCCAAATTTTCAGCCACCGTCTCAAGTCCATCCGGAAATGGAGATGCAAATGGTGCTAGAAGCGCAAAACCTATAAGCATAAACAAAACTGCTTTAGCTATCTCTCGCATATATGGCTCTCCTCATTAAGTTTAAACCGCCTAAAACTGTGGGTCTTATTCTATATAGTTGGCTTATAATTGTGGTGGTTATTGCGGCTTCCCCTAGCCCAATTAGTGCATGCCAGAATAGCATGGCTGGTACTGTTACTGTTAAGCCTCCAGCCTCTAAGAATATGGGTGAAAGTCCAATTTCTAAGCCGCAGGCAAAGGCGCCTAGAACAACTGAAATCCATGAAGCTGCGAAAACGCCAAAGTAGAATCTCTTGCTGCTTGTAGTTTCTCCGGATATTAGTTTTACTATGAAGAAGCTTAACCCGCCGATTATTGCCATGTTGAATATGTTGGCTCCGAGGGCAAATACTCCGCCGTCAGCGAAGAAAAGCGCTTGCATTAACAATACAATAGTCATGCTTAAAATTGCAGTATAAGGGCCGAGAATTATGGATAGGAATGTTCCTCCAACAAGATGTCCGCTTGTTCCATAAGTTATTGGAAAATTTAGCATTTGGGCTATGAAGAC
>CAZAPQ010000127.1:0-2021 GCA_964487415.1 uncultured Candidatus Bathyarchaeia archaeon
TCGTCTGAGGATAGGCTTATCTCTTGCAGGTTTGATGCTGTTGCCTTTGCTTTTATATAAGTTAGGGCGTTTAACCTTTCAGTGGCAGTTTTTCCGTGGCTTGCCATGACCTCGCGGATCTCAATTAGAGCTGAAACTGGAAAATATATGGGGAATGGTTTTGCTGCCGCATAAGCCTTTAAAATTTTTGAGACTAAGTCGTAGCGTCTGTCTTTAGGCTGAAAAGCGAAGAGGAACTCTGTTTCAACCATGTAACCCGTTTTCAATCATGAAACCTCTTTTGAAAGTTGTTCCTCAGCTCTTTTCCGCTCTTCCCTGCTGTAGGCTATGTCGCCGAGAATTTCAGCTAATGCCTCATCAACATCGTCGGGTATTGGAATCAAAACTATGTATGGCGGCCTAGCCAGCAAGTAAACCTTCTGTCCAACCCTCAAGGGAGTTTTCCTACGTACACTTTGAGTGATCGTAACGCGATACTTAGGACCAACTTCAACAATGGCCACAAACATCACCAAATATAAGTGGCACCTACAACGATATAAGTGTTACATATTTTAAAATGTGCCACAAATAACAAAAAGTTACACTAATCACAACTAACGGAACATGTCGTTATCTTTTGCATATTGAATGGATTAAATTTGTATCCAAACCCAAACTCACAAAGAGGGGAACAAAAACGCAAAACGCAAACACACAAGCACGCAGGCTTCTGCTCTTTCCATAAACTTTTCAATTCATAGAGCCCTCATTTTTATTTTCTTCCTTGCTTCGCCTTCAGCAAATCTTAAATACTCTTTACCAGTAAAGTGTTTTAGAGGTATAGAGTTGACTAAAGTCAGCATATACGTAAACGACAAAGTATGGTCTGATTTCAAGAAAGAGGTATTCCAAAAATATGGAAGCCTACGAAAAATCAGTAGCGAAGTTGAGATGCTTCTACGATCCTTCATTGTTAAAGATGCTGTAGTTTTAGGTTTCGAAAGAATAGGTGTAAAAGCGGATGGGGTAATATCATCTTCCGAAATTAAAGCCGCAAGACCCATACTAAAAGGGCCTTCTTCAGAGGAGATAATTAGAGAAATGAGGCGGAAAAGGGTTGCTGAAATTTTACCTCGACACTAGCACTATAGTAAAACGATACGTGGCTGAACCAGGCACCGAAGCCGTTGATATAATCTTCGACAAAGCCGAAGCTGGAGAACTTATCATAGCCTTATCCCTATGGAACATTGGAGAGGCATTAGGAGTTCTTGATGAACGACGTAGAAGGGGATGGCTAACCCAAGAAGAATTTGAACGAACTTTAAAAAATCTGGCAAACGAATTCCTTAAACTTGTACGCCTAAGAGTGCTTGAAACAATTCCGATACACACATCAACCCTCACAGAAACATGGGCTCTAATATTAAACCATCATATTTATGAAGCAGATGCTTTACAAATAACTACCTGCATGCAAAGCCAAAGCAACGCTCTCGTGAGCAGCGACAAAAGGCTTGTACAAATAAGCAGAAAAACAGGATTAGAGGCATTTCACATAGTTAACGATGAAGAAAAAATAAACGCCCTCCTTAAGCGGTAAACACAATTTATTGCCAGAATGCCATTCGCCAAATCATTCTTCACCAATTGTTTCCATGCTTCCATCTTACTCCTAATTATTTCAACCCTTTCCGAATGTTTGCGCCTATCATCTTCGTTTATTATTAGACCTCAAACTAAATGCAAAATTTGGAGCAGCACACCTTTACGTACCGAATGGATATTGAATGTCGTTTGATTTTAAAAACATGACTTCGAAGCGTGCTTTTGAACGCCTTAAAAGCAAGTTGGAAATTTTCCTTTTAGCATTTTAGGCACTTTGCTGTCTGCTTCTTCATTCATTCTTTAGCACTTCACTTTTGTTAATTTAGATATTTGTAAATGATTAAAAGGTTTGAGGAACTGGAGCGTGTTAGTTGCTGTGGTGCAGTTTTCATTTGAATTTCATTTATTTGAAAAGCCTCTAAAGGAATGTT
>CAZAPQ010000128.1:0-2617 GCA_964487415.1 uncultured Candidatus Bathyarchaeia archaeon
ACCGAGGGCAGAAAGCCCAGTGAACAATGCCTTAAAGAAGCGGCGGAATTCGCAGCTGCCTTTTCTAGGGGCTGGCGCGAGGGATTCGCCTCCGTTGATGTTTACTGGGTTGATCCAGAACAGCTGAGCAAGGCCGGGGAGCCCGGCGAGTACGTTCCACGGGGAGCCTTTGTTGTTAGGGGTAAGCGCAATTGGATGCGTAATATACCGCTTAAGGTGGCTATAGGCGCTTTTGTGAGTGAGGAAAAAGGCGAAATATCTTTCATCAGCGGTCCTGCGGACGCCGTTAAGGCGAAGACAAATAACTATGTGATCTTAGTTCCGGGAGATGTGGATGGAAGGGAGTTATCAAAGGACGTTTGGAAGATTCTTGGGGCCAAAATGCCTAAAGATCAACAACCCAGAGCGCTTGAGGCTTATGTAGAGGAGATTAGGAGCCTCATCCCATATGGGAAGGGAAAAATTTCATCTGAGTAGAGACTGGCTGTTAGGGCTGCTTAGATATTTTTGGGCAAGAAACAGGGCTGAAATTGTTTTGGAATCAGCCACTTTTTCGCTTAAACACCTGTTTATGGCTTCTTCCAGCTTCAACTCGATGGTTTCAATTATCTCGTCTTTTTCACGTTTAACTCCAACATAGGCTAAGTCTTCAGCGAGGAATATATGTAGGATTTCGTCGCTATAGCCTGGGCTCATGTATATAGAGGCCAACCTTGTGAGCTTTTTGGCTGAGTAGCCAATTTCCTCGATAAGCTCTCTGCGGGCGGTTTCCTCGGGACTTTCGCTGGGATTAACCCTCCCCGCAGGCACTTCAAGAATCCATCTGTTCAATGACCCTCTAAACTGGTTTATTAGAACTATTTTTCCATCCCCTTTAATGGGAACTATTGCAGCTGCTTCCCCGAATTTTACAACCTCAGCTTTAAATTTGGCTCCATTGGAAGCAAAAACCCTCTCAGCTAAAACCAGCCTCCTGCCCTTGAAGAGGACACGCTCTTCGACAAGTTGAATGTTCCTTCGCAACAGCATCCACCTTTTAGTAGAATTAGGGGTTTGGAAAGCTTAAGCCTTATTAATTAGCTTAAATGATACAAAATCAAGCTTGTGAGACGCTACAGGAAGAGTCATTATGGAAGGTAAACGAATAAAGATAACTTTCGAATCGGGAATCTCGGTTGAATGTGAAATAAGCTTTGACAGAAGCCCGAAAACGGCTCAAGCTCTCATGAATGCTTTGCCCTTCAAGGCTAGGGCTGAATTCTGGGGACAGGAAATCTACTTTGAAGCGCCATTCAGGGTTGGTTTAGAGAACGCTAAGGAAATCGTAGACTTTGGAGATTTAGCCTACTGGCCTGAGGGACCAGCACTGTGCCTATTCTTTGGTCCAACCCTATCCAGTCCATCCCCAAACATAATTAAGCCATACAGCCCGGTGAACGTTATAGGCAGGATAGTTGGTGATCCTAAAATATTAAGCAAAGTAAACGAAGGAGAAGAACTAAAAGTAGAAATAGCATACTAAACCAGCCAAGCTTTTGCGTATTAGGCTAAAAGTATAAGATGATTAAAAGAAAGTTGTATAGAATACAATAGAATAAGGATCCGGTGTATTAAGCAGTTCGAAGGATTGTTTATTGTCTTTCGTTTACTTCAAATGGACACTGGCTTTTCTTATAGGATGTTTTCTATTTCGCTTGATATTGCGCTATATATTTGATGTATAGTCTTTCTATTTTTCCAAAGTCTTTCGTATGCTTGCTCTTTCTTGTTTTGCAGTTTTGCCATGTTTTTATAGAGGATATAGAGTTTCTCTATATTGCTTATGAAGTTTTGACTTATAATGTAGTCGTATAGCTTTTCCTCTTTGGCTTGTCGGTCTTTGCTGTTTTCTGCTTGCCTATATATTTCAATGATAGCCCTGCGTATTTGTTTTGCAATTTCAACCACTATGCTTGGATGTGCAAGTAAGATGCCGTCTTTTTCACCAAACAATTTATTCTTTACATTTCTGGGGAGATTAGGCGAGACCACGATAACATAATTTGTTCCATACTTTTTACTGCAATTTCTTGCCTTCTCAATGTCTTTCTCAGTAACCCCCTCGGCTTGTTTATCGCAATATAAAATCGGCGTGTCTAACGTTCCTTGAGGTGTTCTAATAAATTGCACCATGTATTTGCCCGTCATCTTCATTTTTGGCCGTTCAAACTTATCATCTGGGAAAGCTTTTCTAAGAATGGCGTAAAGTCCTCTTTCTGATTTCTCTCTTTTTAATCGCATTTCAAGGTCTTCGATTCCAATCTTGAAGTGCTCTACTTGGATATCATCATACCGGGTTTCATTGCTCATATTCCGAACCTAACTTGGAATTGAACTCTTAGTTTAAATAAATCATTTATGAAGCATACATGTGAATTTACAATAAATTACAGAATACTATCGCATGGCAATGGAAAGCATGCTCCATCAGGTGGAGCCTCGGGCGGGATTTGAACCCGCGACCCCCGCCTTACCAAGGCGGTGCCCCAACCAGCTAGGCTACCGAGGCTAGCAGACGACTCGCATATAGTAGATGCACAATAATCTATTTTAAAGAGTTTTCGAGCACAACGTGTTA
>CAZAPQ010000129.1:0-12893 GCA_964487415.1 uncultured Candidatus Bathyarchaeia archaeon
AAACTGCCTGCGAAGATTGTTTTGCCAGTGCCAGGATTTCCGCAGACAATTATTAGGCTGTCCTTCGGGAAGCCGCCGCTAATTAATGGATCTAGCCCGCTAATGCCCGTTTCCACCCTTTCAAGAGTCATCACTGTCAACCCTCCTTTATTTCACCTCCAAATTGCGTGAACCAAAGATTCTTCTCAGGATTTCGCGAAAACGTGTTTTTGACTCTTCGTTTTTATCACCCATAAGTTTCATGAAAACTTCGGCGTCATAACGTAAACCATATTTCCGGTTAATCCCATCAACCAATAATCTAACAAAAATCTCTGTTCCCGATCCAAACACCCGCTGTAATATGTCAAAAAAGGCTGGCGGGTTGTCCCAAAGCGCCTCATAGGGTTCCTTACCGAGATTCATCCTAAAATAGAAGTCTACCACTTCGCAAACTGATGATCCCATGGAGGAGGCAATAACTTCCCGGAAGGTTTCCCTTAATTTATCTAGAATTACAGCCTTCTCTTCCTCTTTAACGGGAATAAAATTCATTGAAAACCCACATAGCCAATTTAATTTTCCCTCTTCTGAAAATAAATTTTACTCAAATCGTGATTCTCTCTGGAAAAGGTTTTTGCAGCGTTTAGCTAATTTTTCCGCTTTAAAGGAGGTCAGATTCCGAAATTATCAAAGAATATTATTATCCATTTTTCTCCACGTTTTTCAATATGCATGGTCACATCATCGCCTAGCTTTGTAGCCAGCAGTTCGTTCCATTGTAGGGTTGGAATATCCTTTGGTGTGGCTTCAACCCATGGGTATGTTTGGTTATTTAAGCGTAGAACTATGTGGGTTGTTCCATCCTCCACGTACTCGTACTTGCCTAGAACTTTAGCGTTAACCTGGAGGTAGGTCACCACCTCGAAGAGTTTAATGAAGTCTTGCCGTGTTTTGCGCACCAGCTGCTCGCTTGTTAATCCTTCCCCGTTCATTGTTATGGCTATTTTACTTGGCTCCGCAGCGTCAACTATTGCGAATCCGGCTAAATAGATGGTTTCATCTTTTTCTCCTGTGCCTTCCCGCCAGTATATGGGCACATACCATGCAAGCCTATATTGGTTTTCTGAAATCTCAACAGGGTATAGTAGGGGCATCTCAGCATCATAGAAACCTGTTGCCGGTTTCGGCAGTCTTCCCTCAACAAAGTCTTCAGCGCTTATGCCTGAAATGTAGTTGGCTTGTTTAAAATCGTAGAAGAATATGCCGTTTCTTGCGGCCTTGAACACTCCTGAAAGGGTTCTTTTGTTTTCAACAGGGTTTACGCAGACCAGGGCTATCACATCCTTTGTTTCCGGGTCAACAATGTATCTTGTGTCTTCCGTCATTTCGAATCTTTCGCGGCTTGGCGGAATTATCCATAGAAAGCCTCCAGCCCAATAGTCGAAGCCCTCGCCTCTTCTGAAGCATCCCATCTCATTAATCATTTCTTCAAGCCATTCTTCATCATATACCTGTGTAATCCAGCCTGGGATATCGGCAAGCTTTTCCGCTTTACGGTAGAGGTTTCCCTGTGCATCGTAAACAATTGGTGTTTCATATCGCCTTATTAGGTCAAAGCCAACATTGTAGCGTGCCACAACGTATACCATCTGATTTGTTGTAAAATCCCATGTGACATAGGCTATGCCATAGCTTCGCATAATATCATTTACATAGGAGCGGAAATGAATGTTGTTAAGCCACCATAACGCCTCTCCAACTGCGAACTCATTCTTTATTATTTTTGGAGGTATTGTTGGATCTGTTGCATCAACTATGACGAAGCCCTTGACATAGTTTTCCGCTATAACGTTTGTTGAGCCTATTATGGCCACCCAGACAAGTTCGCCGTCAGGAGTTTTTGTGATGTGGCATCCTAACACTTGAGTGTTGCTTCCGAACTCTGACATGTGTCTTCTCGCTATTGATATGGCAAGCTCCTCTGTGACAAGACGCACCATGTTGTCTGGAATAGTCGTTTTAAACGGTATGCCCATTTCCGTTTGAATAAAACTGTTAAAGTAATAGGCATTTGCCACCCTTTGAAGCTGCCAAAAACAATCATAGTTGAGGCTGCCAGCACATATATTATGAAAAGAATACCTACTGTTTTTGCATTAAGTTTAGGCGAGAGTTTCCATTGAAAACGCTGGTGATAATAATGCCGTTCAGTATGCTTAAACTCTGCTGCTGGCTTAATTGAGAGGGCAGATTCAAAAAAGGCGGCGAAAAGCCTGAGGAATATGAGCAAATACACGAAGACGCTTAAGGGTGGCTGTTCAAACTGAATTATGAAGAATAGGAGTAAGCCAATTAGGAGGGATACTATGCGCCCAGGCTTTTTGAGGCTGGTCTTTTTCGGCGGGATTGGAATGTACCAGATAAAAGCCCATATTAAGAGGAAAATGAACAAGTTCAAGCCTTTCTTCTCCAACACATATTTTTGGGCACGATCACTTAAGGATTTTTGATAATCCTTTAAGAAGGTTGTAGATGCTCGAATTTTGATTAAATTTATGCGCATAAATAGTTAATTGCCATAGTCGGGTCAGACGATTGTTTTCAGGTTATTCCTTTAAATGTTCTCTAATTTTTTCAACAAACCATTCAACTTTCTGTTGATACTCCTTTGACCCAATCTCCTTTTCTCTAACCTCAAGGGTTGCAATGGGCGGTTTTGAAAGCGCCTCCATCTGGCTGAATGCCTGACCGCTTCTCGCTTTACGTGTGGTGAAGAAGGCCACGTTTTTTATTTTGCCTCCATATATCGACAGGTAAGCCCTCACAGGAGATGAAAGCCCACCAACCCATACAGGCGAACCTACTATTACTAGGCGGTATTCTTCAACATTTTTTTGACTTGGCTGAATTTCCGAAGGCTTACCCACTATCACCTCATATCCTGATCTTAAAAATCCAAAGACCCCCCGTCGTTCCCTCTTGTCTTTTATCCCCTCAAGGTCCGCATTCAGTTTCTCAGCAATCCGCTCAGCCACCAACTTCGTGTTCCCCGTTCTGGAATAGTAAATAACTAAGACGCTTGCAGAACAACCCCCCATTCACATACCTGCCTATCACAATTTAAATGAAGCTCAGCCTATAAATTCTTTAGCGACTAATTAAGAAAGTTAAAATTAGACAATTTTAGAATAAGCCAAAATAAAAATGCGTATTGCATAGCACATAAAATGGGAAGCAGAAAAATTAACGCAACTTTAGACAACGCGCTCGAACATCTAGACAAGGTAGCTGAGCTGTTAAAAAGAGGTATGTGAAAGGTAGTTGCGAGAAAGTGTGATTAGTTAGACAATTGTAAGACTGTCCAACATTGATTTATAAGGACGCCTCAAAAGTTCTGTTAAGAAAGAATTATGAATTTATTAGGCAAAATATATATTTAAATTACCTGACGAAGACCGTCAAAGCATGCTGCTGAGCTAAAGCAACTTGCAGAAACCGAGACGGGGACCAAAGAAATTGGAAAAGGGCAAATTTCAAGACTTTAGCCGATGCAACTAAGCTAGGGATTTTGAAGTTTTAGAAATTAGAGAATGTGTTAGTGATTACAATTGACTTAACTTCATCTTGGAAACTGTGGATTAATAAGAAGTAGAAAAGAAGGAAAATTAGTTTACTATAGCATAACAGAAACTGGTCAGAAGCTTGGTGAAGCTTAATCTTATTAGTTTAAGCGGTATTTGAGAAAATTGTAACAATAAATTTAAATATTTGAATACAAACTCTACCACTTTGTCGGGATAAAAAAATGGAGCCTTCTGAAGAGCCTAAGGCAATCAGAAAAGTCGAACTTGGCATTTTCGAGAAATATTTGACGCTGTGGATTGCCACATGTATAATTGCTGGACTGCTTGTTGGAAGATTTTTACCCCAGTTCGGACAGTTCATGGATTCACTCAAGTATGGACAGTTGTCAATTCCTATAGGTATTCTCCTATTCTTCATGATGTATCCAACAGTTGTAGGGATAAGGTTCAGTGATATAAAACAAGCAGCGAGGAGACCAAAACCTCTGCTTGTTACGTTGATTGCAAACTGGGTTGTAGCCCCGCTTCTGATGACTCTTTATGCAAACCTAATATTAACTGATCCTCTTCATAAGGCTGGAGTTATACTGCTTGGCTTGTCGCCTTGTACAGCCATGGTCATGTGGTGGATGTTCTTGGCAAAAGGAGACATGGCGCAAGGGTTGATAAACACAGCAATAAACGCTCTTTTTATGCTTTTCCTGTACGCACCTCTGGCAGCGGTATACCTTGGAGTAAGCAGTATTCCAGTGCCTTGGGATTTGATAGCCCTAAGCGTTCTCATTTTCATAGCATTGCCAGTGGCAGCTGGCGCAATTTCACGCAAAATAATTATCGAAAAAAGGGGGGAGGATTGGTTTAACAACGCTTACATTCCATTGGTAGGCAAAATTTCCATAGTTGCGCTTCTCACAACCTTAATAGTCCTATTCTCATTTGAAGGAGAAGTCATAGTAAACAACCCCCTGCTTGTGGCTTATCTTGCTGCGCCTAATCTTCTCCATTATGCAACAATGATTGTTTGGACGTATCTACTTGGGTATTTTGCGGGCTGGGCTTACGAAACTGTGATTGACATCACTATTATAGGCTCTAGCAGTCACTTTGAAGTCGCCATAGCAGTGGCAACAACATTATATGGCATTGGCTCCGGCGCAGCTCTAGCAACGGTTATAGGTCCTTTGATGGAAGTGCCTCTAATGCTTTCTCTGGTTAAGCTTGGCTTGTATACGAGAAAATATTTTCCAAGAAATAAGCGCTAAGTCACCCGTTGGTGGAGCGTATGGCAAAGTAGTTGCGTTTAAACTGGTTTTTGAAGAATTCTATTACGAGCATTTACAGGAGAACCATGCAAACCTAAGCATTGCTGATATTAGCAATTTATGGTTATCCTAAACATTTTTTGGCACAGGGTGTTCCCCTTCTTAATTTGGGTTTATGGGTAAATAGCTAGCCATACACGCCGAAGACTTTATCCCACAAGCATGAGGAGTATCGATTCCGCGCGCGGCTGTCACCCTATGCCCATAGCAGTGCAGCATCAACACTAACCTCATTACTATATAACCATGGGGCTTACCAGAACACCTCTGGAAAAGGGGATGGGAATGACAAAACTTTGTTAGCTTTACCATAGTGAATTGACCATTTGAGCTTTATGGCCAATTTACTCTCGCGTATTAAAAATTTTAGTTGAAGAGTTTTCACTTACGAAGTCTTTCAGTATGTCAATAAACTTGTCTATTTCCTCTTTTGTGTTATAGACGTAAAAGCTTGCCCTTGCCGAGGATGGCAATCCAAGCTTTTGGTGGAGTGGTTGTGCACAATGGAAACCTGTCCTAATCATGATTCCATGGCTGTCCAGAAATAAAGCTACATCGTGAGATTCAACTCCATTGATGTTGAAGGTTATGATTCCGCTTCTTATTAAGGGATCTTTCGGACCGTAAACTGTCGCTTCAGGGATTTCATGCAGACGTTCGAGTGTGTATGCTGTTAGATAAACTTCGTGTTTTTTTACGTTTTCCATGCCCAACGACTTAAGGTATTTAACTGCAGCCATCAACCCTATAGCGCCTGAAATATTAGGTGTTCCGGCTTCGAACTTCCACGGTGGATCATTCCATGAAATGGCGCAGCGTTCTCTGGTCGGATTGAAGGAGACCTCTTTAATCATTTCGCCGCCTCCATGAAACGGCTCCATTTCCCTTAGAAGATCAAGTTTGCCATACAGTACACCTATTCCCGTCGGTCCAAGCATCTTGTGCCCTGAGAAGGCGAGAAAGTCAACATCTAAGTCTTGGACATCTATCGGCATATGAGGCACCGATTGTGCACCGTCCACAACCACCAATGCACCGTATTCATGGGCTATTTTTGCAACCTTTTTAATGTCATTTATTGCGCCCGTTACGTTTGAAACGTGGGTTATAGAAATAATTTTTGTCTTAGTAGAGATAGCACCTTCTAATGCCCCCCAGTTTAGAGTTCCGTCAATATTAGTGTCTACATACCTAACTCTGAAACCCTTTATTTTTGAGAGGATTTCCCATGGAACTATGTTACTGTGATGCTCCATAAGCGATATCAAAACCTCATCTCCTTGTTCCAGATTTTTGAGGCCCCAGGCGTATGCTACAAGGTTTATGGCTTCAGTTGTACCCCTTAGGAAGACTATTTCTTCAATGCTTCCTGCTTTGATAAACTTGGCTACCTCTTCACGGGCTTCCTCATAAAGCTGGGTGGCTTCTTGAGAAAGGGTATGTATGGCTCTGTGGATGTTTGCGTTATGTTTCTCGTAAAATCTTTTAACGGTTTCTATAACCTGTTTCGGCTTCTGGGATGTTGCTGCATTGTCAAAGTAAATGAGCGAATAGCCGTTTATTTTACGCTTTAAAATTGGGAAATCTTCCCTAATCCTGTAAGGATTAAACATAAAGCCCGCCTAACTGTTGAATGGCTAGATTTTCACTCCAAGATAATCTGTTATGCTCCTGTAAACTTTCAAAGCGTTTTCCTCGTCTTCCACATTTTTTATTAGCATCCTTCCATTCTTGAATAGGCTGATTTCAAAACCGTTGTATTCGAACACTATAACCAACATGGATTTCAATAGTACCTTAAAGCGGCTCTGTAATCTTACAAGGAGACTTTCAAGTTCAAGGGTTATTGGCCTAGGTGGGTTGACGTTTACGGTTTTTTGACCGCATAACCAAATTAACCGTTCCTTTGCAAGAGGAGCTTCAGCCTTTTCGCTTTGACATGTTGGGCAATCCATTCGCTTAAAAACGTCAACTTTTACGAAGTCCATGTTTGTGAAGTCGCATACCAGCAATTTTCCCTTGAGAGTTTCCCCAATACCTGCTAGAAGCTTAATGGTTTCCATTGCTTGCAAAGCGCCTACAATCCCCGTTGTTGAGCCTAACACGCCTCTGGTGTCGCATGTTGGAAGCTGAGCGTCAATTACACCTGGGAGTACGCATTCTAGGCATGGAGTTTCAGGAGGAGCAAAAACTGAAACATTTCCTTCCATTCCAATTGCCCCTCCAAAAACATATGGTATACGGTGTTTAGCGCAAGTTTTGTTTACGAGGTATCGTGTTCTCATGTTATCTAAGCCATCAACAACAACGTCTACTCCGCTGATAAGCTCTTCAACGTTGTCTTCTCGAATATTCTCGGGAATTGGCTCTAACTCCACATCAGGGTTAATGTTTCTTATTCTCTGAGTTGCCGCCTCAACTTTTGGGTATCGGATATTTTCTAATGTGTATAATACTTGGCGGTGAAGGTTGTGCAATTCAACGGTATCCTGATCGATCAACCTTATGAATCCTACGCCCGCTAAAGATAGATAGAGCGCGGAAACACTGCCGAGTCCTCCAACACCAGCTATAGCCACTCTTGAACTTCGAAGCTTTTCCTGACCCTGTCGTCCAAGCTCCGGAAGGACTGTCTGCCTGCTATAAAAAATGTCAGGGTTGAAAGATATGTCAGCTACGCTCAACCATATTCATCTCCGAATTTCCTGTAGGTTTTTGAAGTAATTTTCAAATTGCTCAGCGTACTTGTAGCCCGTGTCTGGGAATACTAGGACGTATACTCCATCGTTCCCGGCGATTTTGTTGAACGCATGAACAACGGCGCCCGCACTTAACCCTATTAGTAGACCTTCTTTTCTGGCGATGTTTATAGCTGCTTCTATGGCTTCCGTTTGTTTAACATCTACTACATCGTCAAAGGTCATCCAATGGTACCACTTCATTCCCGTTTCTATCCTTCTTATACCAGGTATGACCTCGTTTGGGGCTGGTTGTACGCCAACTATTTTTACGTCAACTCCATATTTATTCTTGAAGTAGAAGGATATGGCGCTCATGTGGCCTGATGTCCCTAAACCGCCTATTATGCATGATGGTTTTAAGCCTACACTTTGAAGTTGTTGGTCAAGCTCTCTTGCAGTATATTTAAGATGGACTCTAAAGTTGGCATCATTTTCAAACTGGTTCAAATGTGTAGCATTATCTGTTCTAGCTTGAGAGTCCACCTGGCCAATTGCCTCCACAGTTAAGCCTACAGGAAGCCGAACTACCTCGGCACCTAAAACTTCAAGGTATATGTCGCTCACCTTCTGTATGGTTTTAGGTATGTACAGCTTTGCTTTCACGCCCAACGTGTTTGCTATGGAAGTTAAGGCTATTCCAGTGTTTGTGGATGTAGCCTCATAGATCACCTGCCTAAGCGTTCCCCTTTCCAAGGCATCGTTTAACATAGACCAGCCTATCCTGTCTTTTACACTATTGCTGAAGGGATTGAATCCCTCCAATTTAGCCCAAACACTTCTCTCGCCGCTTGATAAGGAGTTTAGTTTAACCAGTGGTGTAGGCCAACCTTTATAGAGAAGCTCCAAAGTACTATTGTAGACTTTAAGGTTCAACGAGTCTTTTTCCCATTCCGGAAGCAGATCTTTCAATGGAATGTTTATTTGTGGAATCTCAGCTGAGACCTTAAAACTTTTCGGTGGCAGCCTTGGACCTTTAATCCCGGCTTCGATAATGTTTTCCCTAGTTATGGGCTTTAGACCTTGTTGCAGTGACCTTATTTTAATATTGGAGAGGTTTAATTTCACTACTGGTATTTTTATGGCTGAAAGTAAGTCAAGACTGTAGAATAGATCGTATCCATCTAAGATCACGCCGGTTTCCCCATCTATAAGTACTGGGCGGCTTATTATTCCCGTGTTTAATATTTTAGCGTAAAGCGAAAGCACCTCTCTAAGGTCCATGTATTCGGCTGGCTTTAGATTTTTTACTTCGGTAAGTTCAACTTCTTCGCTAGATCCACAGGATCCACCACTGACAGCCGGTATTATTGCAACCTCATCGCCGTCCCTGAGCAAAGTGTTGACATGGTTTATAAAGCGTATATCCCGGCCGTTAATGCAGATGTTTATGAACCTCCTGATGGCGCAGTCTTGATCGTAAATTTTCTCTACGAAGGAGTTTCCATACTTTGCAGCAAGGGTGCTCAACAGGTGCTTTATCGTTAAAGCTTCAGCTTCCACTTCCCTCTCTTTAGTTATCTCCTTAAGCACTCCATAAAATTTTACCTTCACCTTCCCCATGTTTTTCACCTCCTACTCAACTTAAAATCTTTTCAAGGGCCTCTAGGTTAGGCTCTATCACTATTGGTTTCGCAACATTTTCAATGAGGGTTTCTGAGGCCTTGAATCCACTTCCTGTAATGCAACACACAACTTCCTCATCAGCGGATATTTTTCCAGTCTCGACGAGTTTCTTTAAGGCGGCCACTGCGACACCTCCTGCAGGCTCAGCGAATATCCCCTCGGTTTTCGCTAGGAGTTTTATGGCTTCTATTATTTCCTGGTCCGTGGCGGATTCTGCTAGGCCTCCGGATTCCCTGATAGCTTTTAAGGCGTAAATACCATCTGCGGGATCTCCTATGGCTAAACTCTTCGCTATGGTTTGGGGCTTCTCGATTGGTTCCACATCGCCTTTGTTAGATTTAAAAGCATTTACGATTGGGGAGCAGCCTGATGGTTGCGCGGCTGTAACTCGGGTCCTTTTGCGGTCTATTAAGTCAAGTTGCCAGAATTGGTTGAGGCCTCTCCATATGGCGCATAGTAGGGCTCCGCTGGCCGTTGGCACAATTATATGGTCAGGAGTCCCCCAACCAAGCTGCTCACAGATTTCGAAGGCTAAGGTTTTTGACCCCTCAACATAATAGGGACGTAGATTTATGTTTGCAAAGGCCCAGTCATAGGACTCTGCCGCTTGAACAGCAAGCCTGTTAACTTCATCATATGTTCCATTTACAGCTATTATTTTTGCGCCGAAGGTTGATGCTTGGAGAACCTTGTTGATTTCAGTTTTGGCCGGAATAAACACGTAGCATGGAAGCCCAGCCTTGGCTGCATGGGCTGCCACGGCTGCCGCCAAGTTGCCTGTGGACGCGCATCCAACTGCCTTTGCACCAAACTCTAGGGCTTTTGAGATGGCCACCGTTGCGGGCCTGTCCTTAAAGGAATTTGTCGGATTAAGCGTGTCATCTTTGACATATAGATTCCTTAAACCGATAGTCTTAGCCAGTCGTCTGCACTTGTGCATTGGTGTATAGCCAGCACCCAAATCAACTGCTTTGTCAGGATTTTTTACTGGCAAAAGTTCATGATAGCGCCAAACCGTCTTCGGCCTATCTCTGAAAGATTCTCTGCTCAGGTTTATCGCTCCAATGTCATACACCACTTCTAGAGGCCCGAGACAGTGTGGGCAGACATATATTTTAACAGGGGAAAATTCCCTGCCGCACTCTCGGCATTTTAGCGCCTTAATATAGCCTGTGAGCTTCGACACCTCCATTTTTGTTTTCAAACAAAATTATATTCCTATAATAAATATTTTATTGAAATTTTTATTCTTTAAGGAATAAATAACCCACGTTCCTCGCAAGGAGGATAACGGCAGAGGGATTTAGTTTCAATTTTTATTATGGCTACTATTCACAGTATTCCCAGGGAAGGCCCATTTACACAACCCATTTATGTTCCCTCGAAATGCCCTTAAGTTGGCTTCGTATAGTTGAAAACCCCCCATAAAATTCCAAAAATCATTCTTCGTAATCTCTACCTACATTTTCACACTGCACGGATCGACGCCCTTATGTAGTGTGCCATCAAGTTTTGGGTAAAATCAGCTACTCTTGGATAATATCCCTCATGCTCTTAGCATTAACATTCTAATAATCGTGGAAATTAAGCGGCAAAACTGCATTATAAATAATCCAACAAATAAAATCTATATAAGCCCTAACTTTATTGAAGTTTAAACAATAATGGGATACAGCAGTTCTCCGCCTAGCATGCATCGCGGAGGCACAGCATTATAACACAGCATTATTATGATTAAATTTTATTAAAATGTAAAATGAGATTATGTTTAAAACTATGGTGCTAATGATGTTAAAGACTTTGTCGCAGCTTATTGTTAAGCTACTAATTCATTATTCTTTCTGGAACGTTTTAGCGACTATAAGAGTACACGTTTCCTTTATTCCTGGCATTTTCCGCAAAGTATTGAATACGAACTCGTCTAGTTCTTCCATGGTTTTAAATTGGGCTTCAATGCATAGGTCATATACGCCATATATGATGCTAGCCTTTTTAACATGATTGAAATCCTTCAGCATGTTAAGTACTTCCAGCTCGCTTCCCCTCTCCACTTTCCCTAAAATATACGTCAAAACCATTTTTACCATCCCAGCGCTTTACTAAACGATGGTTACTGGATAGCATTTATGGTAATCTATTCCTTTACGTTCACAGATTTCAATAATTTTCGCGTATACCCTTTGGTCCAAATCCTCTATGATTTTTTCATCTGAACCTTCTATTTCGATGCAAACCCCTAACGGAGCCGCCCCGCAACATCCCACGAAATCTTTATAGATGTTTACGCTGTATCCTTCAGCAATTTTCTCTTCTTTCAAAAATGCTCTTAACTCCTGAACTAAGAAGTTAATTTCTTCATTTTTTAGCCCTGCTACGAGGCATTCTCGTCTGCTTACATGCGTCATGCCCATCACACCTTTACGCAATACGCGTATATACTGTATATACTAAGTTGCTTATAACTTCTTCTCTCTTGAGTTGCAAAACTTACACAGTTTTGCCAAGGATGAAGGAATGATATTGCCTTGCAAGGTAAAATCGAGAATATTTTATGTATTTTGCCCAGAATTGAATGAAAATCGGTAAAGTTATGGCTCAGTCCAGTATAGAATGTTAGTTATTCTTGAATATAGCTGATGATTTGAAGAATTTTCACACTTTACAAGCTTAAAAAAGCCAAAATTCTAAAAGACAAAACGTTTAATCACCCCGGACCAATAATTTGATATTCGCCTTAACAATGAGTGTGGGGCTAACGCCCAACGGCATTGAGAAATTTTGAGAGGAACTCTAATTTTCAGTATCAATTTATGGCTTCTGGAAGGTTCAAAAATCAGGGCAGAGGTGATGGTCTATGCCTGCTTTCGGCATGCTGGACAGTTTTCCCTTTTGGCTATTTCTATGGTTGTAATATACATGTCATTGAAGTCGCATATCATAAGTTTACCCTTTAATGGATGCCCCACATTAGCCAAAACCTTTATCGTCTCCATTGACAGCATCGTTCCAACTATTCCGGGTGTGGGACTTAATATACCCCTAACCTCGCCACTGATCAGACTTTTATCATCAATGTTTGGCAATACACATTCCAGGCAGGGGGTTTCAGGCGGATGGAAAACCGAAAGGTTTCCCTCAATTCCCATGGCAGCCCCGAAAACATATGGAATTCCCAGCTTTATGCATGCACGGTTCACAATGTAGCGGGTTCGCATGTTATCCAATCCATCAACAACACAGTCCACGCCGCCAAGCAGCCTTTCAGCATTATCCTCATTTAACCTCTCCACAACGGCTTCAGCCTTCACTAGGGGATTCATTTCCATAAGCCGCTTGGCTGCAACCTCAGCCTTAGGTTGACCCAAATCATCAAGAGTGTAAAGAATCTGCCTATGAAGATTCTTAACCTCCACAGCATCGCTGTCTATTAGGCGTAAGTATCCAACACCGGCCCGGGCCAGATAAGTCGACGAGACAGAGCCTAAGCCGCCAACGCCTATAATGGCAACCTTGGCCCTATCAAGCCTTTCCTGTCCCTTCCGGCCGAACTCCCTCATGACCAAATGTCGCCTATAATATTCTTCATAGGAGAAGGAGTTTCTACCTGTGGACATCAACATACCTCTTCAGCCTTAACTATT
>CAZAPQ010000130.1:0-6432 GCA_964487415.1 uncultured Candidatus Bathyarchaeia archaeon
CTTGATCCGATAGCCACGGCAAAAATAGAGGCCCTCATAAGAAAACTGGCTGAGAACTACACCGTAATCATTGTAACCCATAACATGCAACAAGCGGCAAGAGTTTCAGATTACACAGCCTTTCTTTACCTTGGCGAACTAATAGAATATGGTCTGACCAAGCAAATTTTCGAGAATCCAAAACACGAGTTAACGGAGAGATACTTAACTGGAGAGTTCGGATGAGGTGAAAGCAGATGAGCAGAATTATTGATACAGGGCTTGAAGAACTTTCAGCAACCCTCTACAGAATGGGGGAATTAGCCCATCGCACTGTTTTAACAGCCCTTTTAGAATGCCTCGAAGGAAGAAAAGCCTACAAAGAAGTTCGTGAAATGGCGGATGCGCTTTTGGCTATGGCAGATCAGGTTGAAGACAAAGCTTTCGAGTTGATAGCCAGATTTCAGCCAGTAGCCTCAGACCTGAGGACAATAAAGTCTTACATGAAAATAGCCTACGACTTCGCCCGCTTCGGAAGATACGCCCTCGACATATCCTTCATAAACAAACGAATAGGCGGACTTAAAAACTGCGAAGAATGGATAAACTCAAAAATTAAAGACATGGTTGAAAAAGCATTAGAAATGGTCAGGATAAGCATTGAATCGCTTAAAAGACATGACACCCAACTTGCTGAAAAAATATCAGGAAAGGAGGAAGAGGTGGACAAGACATATTTCGAGTTCCTTGATAAGTTAATTAAGAGCGACACCACCATCAAATGCGCCGTTTCAAGCGTTTTAATAGTGAGATACCTTGAAAGAATAGCGGACCATGCAACCTATATATGCGAATCAATAATCTACATCGCAACCGGCAAAAAAGTGGTTTTGAGATAAAACGCTATTAAAATGTTAGCCTTTTATGGATTTGGAAATATTGGCGAGAGAAAGCCACGCTTTGCTTGAAAGACGAAAATAAGCTTAGCGAGTAAGGGTTCGTTAAAGAGTGCAGGGGATTAGGCTTAAATCTCGGAATTTTTCCTCCTACTTATGGTCTTAGGCTTTCTCTGCGATTATTACCGATGCGTCTCGCACAAGATAAAAACGTGTACTTTTGGCCGAATTAAAATCTCTTTTACTAAAATTCATTTCACTTAGGTGTTTATAATCGACTCTGATTTATACTGATCCTAGGTGGAGTACATGGAAGAAAAAGAAGATCAAGAATTTGAGAGCCTTGAGCAAGAGGTCTTTAAAGCACTGGACCATCAGAAGAGAAGAGATATCCTCAGATACGTTGGTGAAAAGAAGGCAGCTACCTTCACTGAGATTCTGAGTGCATGCAAAATACCTGATAGCCCAACTCTTTCCTATCATCTCCGAAGTCTGTCCCCTTTTATAAAACAAGAGAACGGAAAATACAGCCTCACCCCAATAGGGAAGGATGCTTACAGCCTCTTACTCAGAACAACAACATATAACAAGTTGGCGCTATTACAGAAAAACAAGTATGAAGTCGCATTAGGAAATGCCTTGATCTGGGGTTCTGCAATTGCCGCCGCCGCATTTCTAAGAGTAGATGCAATTCTGTCCAGTGTTATCCTTCCGATCTTAGCTGGCGTTAGCTTATACATAACCTACAAGCTGTTCGAGTAACTCCAAAAGCATACTTTGCTTTCAATCAAACAAATCTCTAATCGCCGCTGAAACCATGACCTTTTTATAATCTCCCATTATAAACAAAACCCCAGACGTTTTAGACCCATATTTTAACCTAAAATGAGCTACAAACCAATACTGGTAGCTTAGACAGAGAGCCGAGAATTTAAACGCAAATTTTGTAGTTTGGTGCAGGGGGTGGGATTTGAACCCACGAACCCCTTCGGGACGGGATCTTGAGTCCCGCGCATCTAGCCCCTACCAGCTTAGGGCGGGTTTGACCATGCTCTGCCACCCCTGCACCATTAGGCAAAGCTCATGGTTTAAGCCTTTCAGCATAACAATTCTATGCGTTTTAAGCGTCTTGGCTGCTTTATGTTAGACTCTTTCAAAACCTTCTTATTAATTTTGTTTGTGCAAGATTTTGATGGAACGCGTTCTGGAATTATTTGTTTTCTATGCCTAGTCGAAGCGAATTCTCAGGTCTTGGATAAAAAAGTTTATTAATGAGCTGTGTAGTCTTAGGCTTTAGCTCTGTAATGTTGGAGACTTTTTTAGTCGGATGATCCGGAAATTGGGGGAAATTGAAAGTTTGAAACAAATAGAAAGGCAGAATCTCCTTTCCAGCCTAGTTGGAAATGATAGTTATAGGTGGGTTTGGTTTGGCTGAACTCTTAAAAGAGGATGTTAACGCTCTGCTCAAATCCTTCTTCATGGAGAAGGGCTTAGTTCGACAGCATCTTGACTCATACAACGAGTTCATAGACCATGGTTTACAGGAAATCATAGACGAGGTTGGAGAGATCCCAATAGAAGTTCCAGAACTTCCATACAAGGTTAAGCTTGGACAAGTTTGGATAATTGACCCTCAGACGAGGATAAGCGGACCCTACACAACCGAGGTTGATGGAACAAAGCATGAAATCTACCCGATGGAGGCTAGACTCCGCAATTTGACATATGCCGCACCAGTGGCCCTTGAAATGACTCCTATTGTGGATGGAAGGGAACAGGACACGGAGCTTGTTTACATTGGCAACATACCAGTCATGCTGAAATCAAAGCTGTGTTTCCTCTCGCAGCTATCAAGGGAGGAGCTTATAGCCTGCGGGGAGGATCCAGATGACCCGGGCGGATACTTCATCATCAATGGCTCTGAAAGGGTTATAGTGGCAATGGAAGACTTAGCGCCAAACAGGATCATCGTGGACATAGATGAGAAGGGAACAAATCCGGTTTATGTGGCAAGAGTCTTCTCCTCAACTGTTGGCTTCAGGGCGAGAATAGAGTTAAAGCTGAAGCCAGATGGAGCCCTATACGTATCCGTGCCGGGCGTACCTACGGAAGTCCCATTTGTCGTTGTTATGCGCGCCCTAGGCATGAAATCAGACAAGGATATAGCCGAGGCTGTTTCCCTTGACGAGGGCATTCAAACCGAGTTGGAGCCCTCTTTCGAAAAGGCCGCTGGGGTTGACACTGTAAAGGAGGCGATACTGTTCATCGGAAACCGTATAGCCCACGGTCAAGTTGAGGAGTACCGTATACAAAAGGCTGAGAACGCCCTTGACAAGAACTTCCTGCCCCACCTAGGCAGGACAAGCCATAGCCGAAGGGATAAGGCCATATTCCTAGGCGAAATGGCCTGCAGGGTTATAGAGCTTAAGCTTGGAAAGAGAAGGATGGATGATAAAGATCATTTCAAAAACAAGCGTTTAAGGCTCGCCGGTCCCCTGCTGGCAGATCTGTTTCGTGTAGCTTTCAGAAACCTTGTCAGGGACATTAAATATCAGCTTGAAAGGATAGGGGTTAAGGGCCCGATAATAAATGTTTCAGCGGCTGTACGTCCCGGAATAATTACAGAAAGGCTTCAGCATGCCCTTGCAACTGGAAACTGGGGAAGGGGTAGAGTTGGCATAACCCAGCTTCTGGATAGGACTAATTACCTTTCAACGTTAAGCCATCTTCGAAGGCTTCAGTCACCCCTAAGCAGAAGTCAACCCAACTTTGAAGCAAGGGACCTCCATCCAACCCATTGGGGACGCTTATGCCCAAACGAAACCCCTGAAGGTTCGAACTGTGGCCTTGTTAAAAATCTAGCTTTATCCGCCTGCATTTCCATAGCGGTTAACCCTGAGAGGATTAAGCAGATACTCTATAATATGGGCGTCATCCCAGTTTACGAGGCTAATGAAACCCTCAAGAAGTATGGCGCCAAAGTTTTTGTTGACGGAACCCTGATTGGATACTGCACCGAACCAGAAAAGATCACCGAAGAGTTCAGGCAGAAACGCAGAAGGGGCGAAATCTCAATAGAAGCGAACATTGCACATTACTCGAAAGTTCACGGAGAAAGAGATGAAATTTACGTAAATTGCGATGAGGGAAGGGTTAGACGCCCCCTAATAATTGTTGAGAACGGTGTCCCTAAACTTAAACGTGAACATGTGGATAAAATTATCAGCGGGGAATGGACATGGGAAGACCTTGTTAAACAAGGCATCATTGAGTACTTGGATGCTGAGGAGGAGGAAAACGCCTACGTTGCTATAAGCCTCGAAAAGTTGACTCCGGAGCACACCCATTTGGAAATCGCAACCCACACGATTCTTGGAATCTGCGCCTCAACAATTCCATATGCAGAGCATAACCAGTCCCCACGCAACTCCTATCAGGCCGCAATGGCCAAGCAGGCCCTCGGAGTTTTCGCCACAAACTTCCTCTCACGCGTGGATTCAAGGGCACACTTGCTCCATTATCCACAGGTGCCCCTTGTCGAAACGGCATTAATGGAAACGATAGGCTACAAGCTTAGGCCATCCGGGCAGAACTGCATAGTGGCCGTTTTATCCTATGAAGGCTACAACATGGAAGACGCCCTAATATTTAACAAAGCCTCCATAGAAAGGGGGCTAGCCCGCTCAACCTTTTATAGGATATATGAGGCTGAATGCCGCCAATACATGGGTGGGCTTAAGGATAAATTTGTAATCCCGGAGCCTGGAACTCGAGGATTCAGGGGAGAACAATATTATAGGCTTTTAGAGCCCGATGGTGTCGTAAGGCTTGAAGCCCAGGTTGCCGGCGGAGACGTGCTGGTTGGAAGGGTAAGCCCTCCAAGATTCCTTGAGGAATACAAGGAGTTTGAAGTTAAAGGGCCCTCGGAACGCGACACCTCTGTGGACATGCGCCCCTCAGAAGTAGGCATCGTTGACGCCATCTTCCTCACGGAGTCTGGTGAGGGAAGCAAACTTGTTAAGGTTAGGGTAAGAGACCAGAGGATACCTGAACTCGGCGATAAATTCGCGTCCCGGCATGGCCAGAAGGGAGTCATCGGATTAATTGTACCACAGGAGGACATGCCCTTCACGGAAGATGGAATAGTGCCGGACATAATAGTAAACCCACATGCCATACCATCAAGAATGACAATTGGACAGTTCATTGAATCCATAGCTGGAAAAGTTGCCGCCCTAAGGGGAAGACCTGTGGATGGAACGCCATTCTCAAATGAAAGTCCAGAAGACCTTAAGGAGGCATTACTGGATCTTGGCTTTAGCCACACGGGAAGGGAGGTCTTCTATAACGGCATAACCGGTGAAAAGTTTGTTGCAGATGTTTTCGTTGGAATAGTATACTACCAGAAGTTGCACCATATGGTTGCGGACAAGATGCATGCAAGGGCAAGGGGTCAAGTGCAAATGCTTACAAGACAACCAACAGAGGGAAGAGCTAGGGGCGGAGGATTAAGATTCGGCGAGATGGAGAGGGACTGCCTAATAGGACATGGAGCCGCCATGCTTCTCCATGACAGGCTTCTAGAGGAATCTGACAAGTATACATTATATGTATGTAAGAACTGCGGTTTCATAGCCTATTATGACATGAAACAGAGAAAATATGTTTGCAGGATATGCGAGGACAGGGCTAAAATAAGCCCAGTCACGGTTTCATACGCTTTCAAGCTTCTCCTACAGGAGATGACAAGCCTCTGCATTGCGCCAAGATTAAAACTTAAGGAGAGGGCTTAAAATGGCAGTGGAAGAAGTTGCCCACGAGGTAGTAAGTGAAATCCGGTTTGGACTGCTTTCACCCCAGGAAATTCGCAAACTTTCAGTGGTTGAAATTCAGACGCCGGACACCTATGACGAGGATGGGGCGCCCATAGCCTCCGGGCTTATGGATGGAAGACTTGGAACCCTTGAGCCTGGACAGAGATGCAAAACATGCGGTAACACTGCGGCAAGATGTCCGGGGCATTTCGGCCACATTGAACTCGCAGTTCCAGTGATTCACGTTGAATTCGCGAAGATAATACATGACCTCTTAAGGGTTACCTGTAGAAATTGTGGAAGAATCCTGCTTTCAGAAGACTCTATAAAGAGACTGCGGGCTAGGATAGAGAGAACCCGGCAAATCCTAGGAACAGTTCCAGATGAAATCTTCAAAAGGGTGATTCAGGAAATTAAGGCCAGAAATTGTCCCCATTGTAACGCCCCCCAGTACAAGATAATCTTCGAGAAGCCTACAAAGTTCAGCGAGGAAATTCCTGAAAGCGGCTCCCAGCCCCTGACGCCAAGCATGGTCAGAGAGAGACTTGAACGTATACCCGATGATGACTTGAGGCTCTTAGGATTTAATCCGGAAGTCGCCCGGCCTGAATGGATGGTTTTGCAGGTTTTACCCGTTCCTCCACTTTACGTGCGTCCCTCCATAACTTTGGAGTCAGGCATACGCTCCGAGGACGACCTAACCCACAAGCTTGTGGATATAATCCGCATAAACCAGAGGCTAA
>CAZAPQ010000131.1:0-3943 GCA_964487415.1 uncultured Candidatus Bathyarchaeia archaeon
CAGATCTCCACAGACGCACCTAACCTCGTATAGTATATTAAGCAGTTCCTTAAAACCCTCCCCTGTCCTAGCGGATATCATGGGGATCCGCTGGGCTGGTACAACTTTCTGAAGCAGCTCAGACAATGGAACATAAATGTCAGCCAGCACGCCGGCCCTTTTAAGGCTATGCTTCTGCAAGGCTGGACTAATCAGATACTTCCTTATCCTTTCAGCCTCCGCATGGCCCAGCAGATCCACCTTGTTTACAACATTAATCATGTCCACGCCAAGCCTATACCTTACAGCTAAAGAATAGAGGTAAGCAGCTGGCAAGTCTTTGACTCCAACCGTAGCGTCTATGAGGAATATGCCTATAACATCCACAAACTTTTTAACGATTCTTGGCCCTGAGCTGTGGAAGGCGAAGATCTCAATTTGGCCTGGAGTGTCTATTAGGTTGAAGTCTGCCTTAAACCTTGGAATCTCTAGCCTTCCAAGTTTCTCCATAGCCCTTAACAGGGCGCCGTTTGGGCCTAATCCCTCCGCCCGCATAATATCCTCAACGGTGAATTTGCGCCTAACATCAAAATCGCATATGTAGGGCGTTGAAACGCATCCCGGATCAAGATTCGTGAAGCTTACCGAGTAACCCTCATTCATAAGGTATTTACCAAACTCTCCGGTTAACAGGCTTTTACCGGAGCCAGCTGTTCCAAGAACCATTATATTCACAATAACATCCAACCTAAAGATATTTAACACATGATCCCGCAACTGGGAATATAAAGGCTTCATTTAAACCCGTGGATTATAGCGTCTTTGGAATTCAAATTTGGAGACTTGTTTTACCTTTTTCGCTAAGCATTATTAAGGATGTTCGAACAACAACTAGTGTTGCCGCTACAGCGGATATTGTTTCTGGAACGGCAACCCCAGCTCTGTATGCCCCGCCAAAGTATAGTATCCAAACCAGCAACTCCACGGCGAACGCTGCTGCGGCCAAGGCGGATCTTTTTTCAATGGCATATAATAAGCAAGATATACCTATGGTGATGAAGAATAGCACCGACACTGCAAAGTGGAGGACGCCATATATTTCGTCAAAGGCCGCAACAGCCTGCAGCATGAAGGCTGAAAATGTTAAGGGCATGCTTGTGTACTTTGCATGTATGTTCAGCGCTTTAATAGCGTATATGGCTATTAAAAAGCCTGATAGGAGTAGGCCAAAATTGAAGATAGACGCCACGGAACTCCTCTGGGCATGCCCAAGATCGCTTAATGCATTCTTCTCCCAGCTGAACCATGATGAGAAGCCTATTGATAGGCCTATTGCCAAGTAAGCGATTAAGGGACCTATAATTCCAAACGAGATGAAGAGCCTATTTCTCAATTTTTCACCCCCTTAAATAGCGATATAGAATTTAATTTAAAACTTGTAGGATGTACGAAAAATTCAAATGCTACCTTTCAGACTGATTTATTTGGGGCTGCTTTATGCCTACATATATCCTTTTGTCGAAGCTTACCGCTGAAGGGCGTAAGACAATAAAGGCGAGGCCTGAGAGGATTAAGGAGGTTAACCGTGAAATTGAGGCCTTTGGCGCCAAGGTCTTACAGCAGTACGCGGTGCTTGGACCCTATGATTTTGTCAATGTTGTTGAGGCGCCTAATGATGAAACGATTATGAGGGTTTCGGTTGAACTTGGCTCCCGTGGAACCGTCCAAATCATGAGCCTGCGAGCTTTGCCTGTTGACGAATTTATAGCGATGATGAAGAAGTAGTCAAAAAATCCCATTCTTTTTCTCTGTATTATGCATCATAAGCCAGAAAAAGTATGGGTTAGGCTTCCGGCAGCGTTTCCGTGCTCCTAACGCCTTCTATCGCGTTGATTTGGGCTGTGAGTTCCCGTAGCTTCCTATAATCTTCAACCTCAGCGAAGACGACTATGTCGAATCTTCCATAAGTGAAATATGCCTTTCTAACCCCTGCAATTTTCTTAACAGTGTCTAGAATCATATCAGCCCTTGTTGGCACCACTTTCAGGAGGATACACGCGTTCAGCATACGCCATCACTTTCTAGCGCTTTATCTCTACTAGGGTTTCGGTGAAGACTACGCCGGCGAAATTTCCCATTCTCAACACCACGGGACCCAGCTCATTAAAATCTGAGACTTCCAAGTCTACCACCACGTCAAATCTTCCAAGAGTTGGGAAAACACGTTTGACGGCTTTTAATTGGCTTATCGCTTGGACAACATCTTCAAACCTGCCGCGAACGGTTCTAATCAAAACGCAGGCAGACAACAAGGGCAATCACCAACTATACGAGGGGACTCATTAAATATAAATCTAATGAGAATACGGTTGAGGGGGCATGAGGTTGTTTATGATTTGGCTAGGTTAATTAACAGCAAATCATTAACATGCCTGGACTTCAATAGCTTTCATCAGCATGTTTTCTGTAATTTTGCATGTAGCCTCATTTTAATAAGCTAGGCGCTTGGCGTAAATTTCCCTACACAATTGGTGTTAGCTTGATTCTTCTAATGTTATCTTCTGTTTTTGATTCGATGTTAAGTAACGGGGTTCTGGGTTTCATCCCATATATGAAGGGAGCTCCGTCAATCTGGCAGATTTTAAGGTGCACAGTTGATAGGGCCCTTAAATGTTCAGCCATATGCACATGGGGTCTCACAACATTTAGCCTGACATCCCCAAAGTTTTTGGCTCTTGCAACGTCTTCGCCCAGAATTTTGAGGATTTCCGCTGCGCCATACATGTACTCCAGCGTGTCGAATCCAACAATCGACAAAACGGGCTTCCCTGTTATTCGCCTCAACTCGTCTACTTCGTCCCAAAATCGTTCCATGTCCTCTAATATATTTTTTCCCTTCAAGGCTAAACTGTGCTGTGAATTAGTAAGCCTTTCGCCTGCAATTCTATAATCAACAATTTTGACCTGATACTCTGAAATAGGTCTGTTTAATTGAGGTTCAATTTCCCTCCTAAAACTCTCTCCGCTTACGCCTTGAGGTGGAATTATAGCAACTCCATAATCCTGGTTGAGGAAGTTGCATATTGTTGGAAGCAGGATGCGTTCTACCGGAAGCACAACATGACTTTCGATT
Organism: uncultured Candidatus Bathyarchaeia archaeon; assembly: GCA_964487415.1. GTDB lineage: Archaea > Thermoproteota > Bathyarchaeia > Bathyarchaeales > Bathycorpusculaceae > DRVV01. Next base: position 3,113 of record CAZAPQ010000131.1, read on the forward strand.
TCCAATAGGTCATAGGCGCCTTGTCTAATCATCCCGGCGACAACCCTATCTAAATCGCATATTCCCAGCGAGAAGTATTCCCTTTCATGCGGAACTATTTCATATCTTCCTTTAATGCTTCTGAATGCCTCTGGGCCTATGGGCCGGAAAACGTGGAATCCGCCCTCGAGGGTAAACGCCAATACAGCATGCTGGATTCTTGTTCCCCTAAGCTTTAATATCTTAAGCTCCCTTAGCAAAAGGGAATGCTCCAGTTCACGTTTCTCCAAGCTTATTATTCCATCAGCGACGAATTCTTCCATGCCTAATCCTATAATTTTAGATCCAAAGGGCACCTCAACAATCATCAGCGTAGTGCAGCCCATAGCCTTTGTTATCTTGCTGAAAACTGTGTGAACCAGCGCCCTAGCATCTGAGGTTCTTTCGAAAGAATTCAGCGCTGCTGAAATGGGGTCCAAAACAAGTCGCTTAGCCTTTAGCCTTTGAACTACCTCTAGAACGGTCGCCATGGCTTCTGGTTGAATTTGCTCCCTACCGGTAACCATCTCAATGAATTCAAATTTATTCTCTTCCTCAAGCTTCTTGAAGTTGAAGCCAAAAGCCTCCATAAATTTATAAAAGCTTCGCTTATCTTCGGAAAAGCTGACGTATACACCATTTTCACCACATTGAGTTATGCCGTTATAAACGAAACTGCCTGCGAAGATTGTTTTGCCAGTGCCAGGATTTCCGCAGACAATTATTAGGCTGTCCTTCGGGAAGCCGCCGCTAATTAATGGATCTAGCCCGCTAATGCCCGTTTCCACCCTTTCAAGAGTCATCACTGTCAAC
>CAZAPQ010000132.1:0-4485 GCA_964487415.1 uncultured Candidatus Bathyarchaeia archaeon
TTTAATTCCGTACATTGGCAACTTAATGCGGGATTCTGGAGCCTCGACTATCAAAGAAGAAACTTCAAAGAGTGGAGCATGGAAAGCTACAACCCTGGGATACGCCGACTAGTGAAGCACTGGGTAGACACCATGGAAAAGCGTGGCGTTGTGTTAAGACTCTATCCATTCCTAGGTGTGGCGCAGTCCCTACTATCAGGAGAAGCGAAAACCCTATTACGCTGTGGAGCCGGCTGGATAAATTATGCTATCCAAACAGACGGCACGATAATACCTTGTCCAAGCATGTGGGGCATGAAGGACTACTATATAGGAAATATAAGCACCATAAACCCGACAACTCTCAAGAAGATTTATGTTGGCGAGCCGTGCACAAGCTGCAGGATTTATGGCACATGCGGAGGAAGATGCCTTTATGCCAACATAACAAAACGATGGAACCGCGAAGCCTATAGCCAAGTATGCAAAACTGTGGAAAATATGATAAACGCAATACAAGAGGAAATTCCAAAAATCAACGCGCTGATAAAGACTGGAAAAATAAGAATGGAGGACTTCAACTACATGAAATACAATGGATGCGAAATAATCCCATAAGTTTTTACTACACCCATTGCTTGGCAGCTATCCCAACCGCAATCTTAACAGCGTTGTCGTCAATATTCTTCGTTGCAATCACCCTTATTTTTAGAGTCATCCTTTCTCAGATTTTTATGGATGTGTGTTGCTAATGTTGAGGCCAAGTCTTTTAAATCGAGAAGAATGAGGGTGACCCCACCTATGTTCAACAGAAAGCTTGAGCTATGCAGCATCTGTGCAGTGCTTGTCCTCTTCCAGCCTAGGAACAGTATAGTAGGTTCGTTTGCAATAGTCATTGACATTACTGTTAGCGAGGCAGCGATCAAAAGGGATAGAAGCCCGACAAGGTAATGATGAACTCTCATGCCGCGGAAACTGAACTTAATCTTTACACTTCGCGAAACTATGATGTTGTATAGAATTAAAACTAATAATGGTAGAAGCGGGATCCAAAGTGGAAGCCTAAGACTGAATCCTATCTGGAACGTGTGGATGAGGCTTCCCTGCCAGTAAATCATTAGCGAACCCTGAGATATGCATATCCAGAGAAAATAGCCATCTAAAATCTGATTAAGAGCTATGCATGTAAGGGTGAAAATTGGAAGGAAGGAAAAAACGATTAAAAGTTTCCTCTTTTCTTTATTAAAAATCATATTTCAAACAATCCAAAAAGATTAAACCTGCAGGGTTGAGATTTTAACACCATTCTAACATCCAATCAGGTTTAATTTCTCGCAAACATCTTGTACTACAGATTATAAATTTCTGTCGTACTCGTGAATCGTGAGAGATCAATCTGCAAAAATTAGGATCTGCATGTTAAATTCCCAGAGTTTTGGTTAAGTGAGTTATTGTTGCCGCAAAGATTATTGCGGGCAGCATGTTTGCAATCTTTATTTTCCTAATTTCTAGCAAGTTTATTGCTAGGCCTATTAGGATTAAGCCTCCCGCTGCGCTTATCTCGTTTACTATAACTTCTGTGAAGAATTTCTTTGCCTGTGAAGCCAGCAACGTTATTCCGCCCTGATACAGGAATATGGGTATGGCTGAAAATAGAACACCTATTCCTAGAGCTGAGGCTAAGGATATGGAAGCAAAGCCATCCATCATGGATTTGGCATATAAAATTGTCGGGTCGCCTCTCATACCATCTTCTATTGAGCCTATAATGGCCATTGAACCCATGCAGAAAAGCAGAGAAGCCGACAGAAAGCCTTCGACGAATCTATCATCGCCCCGGCTGAGTCTAGCTTTTATAGCGTTTCCGAACCTTTCAATGTAGCCTTCAATGTCTATGGCTTCGCCTAAAACGGCGCCGAGAAGCATGCTGAAAAAGAGAACAGGAATATTCGCCGTTTTAAAGGTCATTTGCACGCCAAGGAATAGGGTTACAAGCCCGATAGCTTGAAAAACAACACGTTTAACCTTTTCAGGCAGCCTTTCCCTTACAAGTAATCCCAGCAGACTTCCAGCTACAACAGCAATCACATTAACAATTGTTCCAAGCATAACCAGAAATAATCAGCCTATCCATTGAAAAGGTTTTGCTTATATTATGCCACTGTCAAATAAGCTAACTCGGACATGTGGTAGCACATTATGATAATTAGGGAAGTTGAGGTCAAAAGTATTCTGTCAAAGTCCAAGGTTTTTGACTATGTAATTAATCCTTACATAGGATGTGGGCATGGATGCCTATACTGCTATGCCCGCTACATAAAAAGGTTTACAGGGCACGTGGAACCGTGGGGAGAATTCGTAGACGTCAAAATCAATGCCGTGAAACTTTTAAGACGTGAGGCTGGAAGCAAGAGGATTGGTACGGTTTGGGTTAGCGGCTTATGTGATCCTTATCAGCCCCTCGAGAAGGAATATCGGATAACCAGGGGTTGTTTAGAGGTCCTGCTAAAGCGTGGATGGCCCGTTAACATCCAGACAAAATCAACCCTTGTTCTTGAGGACGCGGATTTGCTTGGCAAATACAAGAATGTTGAAGTTATTTTTACAATAACAACAGCCGAAGATGAAGTTAGGAAAATATTCGAGCCGAGGGCGCCTCCAATCAAGGAGAGAATAAACGCCCTCGACAAGCTCCATTCCATGGGAATAAAGACGGCAGTAATGATTGCGCCGATACTCCCCAAAGCAGAGGGACTCATAAGAGAAATCAGCGGGAAAACTGACTGTGTGATCATTGATAGGCTAAATTACCACTATGCTGACTGGGTATACAGAAAATATGGACTCGAATACGCTATGACGGATAAGTTCTTCGAGGAAAAGAAGAAAGAGCTCATAGAAACCCTCAATAAAGAGGGAATACCATACGAGCTTGAATTCTAAAGACTTCTAATGGGATCTTAATAATGATTATCATTTATTAACTAAAACCTAGGGGCATAAGAATAGACAAGGACACTGGTTGAACCAAACTGCAAATCCTTAAGTGCAGGCGAAAGAAAGAATTATGCATAAAATTACTCTCCGGGATATATTTAAAATGATAGTAGTATACATTGATGGATTAGCTGAGCCAACTAATCCAGGAATCGGCAGTTATGGTTACGTTATTTATCATGACGGAATCAAAGTTAAAGAAGATGGTAAATTTGTAGGCGAATATGTTTCAAACAACATGGCGGAATATTCCGCCCTATGCGAGGCGCTAAAGACGCTTTTAGAGATGGGGCTGCAGCATAAACCGGTTATAGTGCGAAGCGACAGTAAACTACTTGTGAACCAGATGCTTGGAAAATGGAAAACCCGCGATGGATTATACATTGAAAAGTATAGGGAAGCCGTAAAATTGGCTGCAAAATTTCCAAAAATAACCTTCGAATGGATTCCAAGGGAGCAAAATAAGGAAGCCGACAGCCTAAGCCGGAAAGCATACATAGAATATCAGAAACAAAAATGGAAAAAAATTGAAAATTAGCCGAGAATTGTATCTATGGCTTCTAGATCACATTCATGAGGCATTGGTATGCCCGTAACCTTCGAAGCCCTCTCGGTCAGCGCCATCAAGTCATCTCTGCTTATTAGGTTTAGCTTGAATTTCCTTGAACCGGCAAGTAGTTGCTGTAGACTTACACGGATCTTGTCGTATAGATAGCCATATAGCCCAACAGCGCCCCACGGTATCTCATTAAATCTATCGCCATATTTGGTCCTCAATTCCATAGCGCAGCGGAAGAACTTTTCAGGAGTGTCGCCATATTCTTGAGCGAACTTGGCGGGAAGTTTACCCTGCTTAGCTAGCTCCACAAAATAGTTCGCCTTCATAACGGCCGTAAGGGGTGAACGACCCATAACCACGGCCTTGATTATTGGGCCATTGCCGAAGTTGCTGAGGGCTATGGCCTTATATATCTGCGTTTCATCTATGAATCCCCCAGCCATAACAATGTCGGGAACGTATCTGCCCTTCTTTTGGAGGAGTTGGACGCATTTAAGCACGATGGCTTCTAAGTATACCGTTGGTATGCCCATTTCATCCATCATGGGCACGGGACTCATTCCTGTCCCGCCGCCTGCACCATCAAAGGTTACGTAATCAAATTTAGCCTCAGATGCAACCTTCAAGGTAAATGCGACATCAGCCGGCCTGTATGCGCCAGTTTTGAGGGAAACCTTCTTTGCACCTTGTTTTCTAAGCCACTCAACGTCCTCAATGGTGTTCCTTTCCGTGGGCATTCCGACACGGCTGTGCCTCTCAAAGGAGTCGAAAAGCTTCTGCTTAAAGGCTTCTTGAACTTCAGGATCCTCAGGATCTGGAATCACAATATAGCCCCTCTTCTTCAGCCGTATAGCCCTCTGCAAATCTCGCACCCGAATTTCCCCGCCTATGGCCTTCGCCCCTTGACCCCATTTCCGCTCAATGCAGTTCACTTCAAGCTTTGAAATGGC
>CAZAPQ010000133.1:0-20815 GCA_964487415.1 uncultured Candidatus Bathyarchaeia archaeon
GGCCTGAATGGATGGTTTTGCAGGTTTTACCCGTTCCTCCACTTTACGTGCGTCCCTCCATAACTTTGGAGTCAGGCATACGCTCCGAGGACGACCTAACCCACAAGCTTGTGGATATAATCCGCATAAACCAGAGGCTAAAGGAGAACATGGATGCTGGAGCCCCAACCCTCATAATTCAAGATCTTTCAGAGCTTCTCCAATACCATGTAACCACATATTTTAACAATGAGGCTTCAGGAATTCCGCCGGCGAGACACCGTTCAGGAAGAGCCCTTAAGACGCTTTCCCAAAGATTGAAAGGCAAGGAGGGACGATTTAGAAGTAATCTTTCAGGAAAAAGGGTTGACTTCTCAGCCCGTACAGTAATATCTCCAGATCCAAGCCTCGACATAAATGAGGTTGGGGTTCCAATAGACATTGCAATGAGATTAACTGTGCCGGAGAAGGTTACTCCATGGAATATTGAGGAGCTGAGGAAGCTAATAATAAATGGTCCTGAAAAATATCCTGGAGCAGCCTATGTTATACGTCCAGACGACAGGCGCATAAGGCTGGAGTTTGTAGCCGACAGGGAAAAAATTGCTGAGGCTTTAGAGCCCGGATTCATTGTTGAGAGACACCTCAGAGATGGGGACATAGCCATCTTCAATCGCCAGCCATCCCTCCACAGAATGTCCATCATGGCCCATCATGTGCGTGTCCTACCCTACAAGACCTTCCGCCTTCACCTCTGCGTATGCCCGCCATATAACGCGGACTTTGACGGGGACGAAATGAACTTACACATACCTCAAAGTGAGGAGGCCCGGGCAGAAGCGCGTTTGCTAATGCAGGTGCAGGACCAGATTTTGTCCCCGAGGTTCGGAGGCCCAATAATTGGAGCCATTAGAGACTACATAACGGCAGCATACCTCTTCACAAGAAAGTCAAATTACCTCACAAAGGATGAAGTTTGCAGGCTCATAGTAGCAGCTGGATATAATGGCCCCCTACCAGAACCAGCCATAAAAGAACCCCAGCCCCTCTGGACTGGTAAGCAGATCTTCAGCCTCTTCCTTCCAAAGGATATGAACTATGTTTTGAAGGCTAACATCTGTCGAGGCTGCGCTCAATGCCTAAAGGAAGAATGTCCCTATGACGCCTATACTGTCGTCAAGAATGGACAGCTAATATGCGGTGTCATTGATAGAAAAGCCATAGGCGCCGAGCAATCTGAAAGCCTCCTCCACAGAATAATTAAGGATTATGGAACAGCCGCTGGAGCCGAATTCCTAAATAGGATTACAAGGATGCTTAAGCTTTTTATAACCATGAGAGGCTTCTCATACTCCTACGAGGAACTTAAGCTTTCGCCAGAGGCAGAAAACAAAATTAGAAAGGTTATGGAAAGGGCGGAGAAAAAGATAGAAGAGCTCATAGAAAGCTATCGTAATGGCACACTGGCCCCCCTCCCAGGGCAAACCCTTGAAGACACCTTTGAAATTTACGTTATGAACGAATTAGCCAAAGCGAGAGACGACGCTGGAAAGATAGCGGACGAGGACTTCACGCTGGAAAACTCTGGAATAATAATGACCCGCACAGGTGCCAGGGGCTCAAGCCTCAACATTGGACAAATGAGTGCATGTGTAGGCCAGCAGTCAGTGCGTGGAAAACGAATCATGAGGGGCTATTTAGGCCGGGCCCTACCCCATTTCAAGCCTGGAGATCCAACCCCGAAGGCGAGGGGGTTTGTTTACTCCTCATATCATAAGGGATTAGATGCCATTGAATTCTTCTTCCACGCGATGGGTGGAAGGGAGGGCCTCGTAGACACGGCTGTTAGAACTCAACAGAGCGGCTACATGCAGAGACGCCTCATAAACGCCCTTGAGCATCTGCGCCTAGAATATGACGGAACCGTCAGAAACTCGGTAGGAGACATAATTCAATTCAGATATGGAGAAGACGGCGTCGACCCCGCCAAAAGCGACCATGGAAAGGCTGTTAATGTAAGCCGCCTCATCGAACAGGTGAGAATTGGAATCGAGGAGGGCAGACCGGCCTCCGAAGGATATATTGAAGAGAAACTTAGACAGGTGAAGGATCAGTTAACACCACTCCTCATAGAGGAGCTAAGGCGAGGGTTAGCTGAGGCCAAGCTCAGCAAACAAGGCGTTGAAAAAGTGATAGAGCTGACTGTGGAAAACTACAAGAAGGCCTTAATGGAGCCTGGAGAGGCTGTGGGAATTGTCTCCGCCCAGTCAATAGGCGAGCCTGGAACGCAAATGACCCTTAGAACCTTCCATTATGCGGGAGTTAGAGAGCAAAACGTAACCCTCGGATTGCCAAGGCTTATAGAGATTGTTGACGCTAGAAGGGTTCCCTCCACGCCGATAATGGTAATATACCTAGATGAAAAGTATAGAAAGAGCCGAGAAAGTGCCGTAAAAGTAGCTCGGAAGCTTGTCTACACAACCCTTGAGGACCTCGCTCAAGCAATATATCAAGATCCATTACGTGGAGAAATAGTTGTGGAGCTTAACAAAACAATGATGATGGACAGGGAGATAACAATAGAAGACCTTAAGGAAAGGGTGAAAATAGCCAACTGCACAGTGAGATTCGATGAAAACAGGGTTTACATTAAACCTAAGAAGATTGAAGCCTTGAAGAAGTTGCTTAACAGGATTTCATCCCTCTACATTAAGGGAATTCAGGGCATAAAGCGTGTGCTGGTCACCGAGGAGCACGGCGAGTGGGTTATAAGGACAGACGGTTCAAACCTTCCGAAGGTTTTGGAGGTCTGCGGCGTTGACGCCACCAGAACAACGACGAATAATATTCATGAAATAGCGAAGACCTTGGGCATAGAAGCTGCCAGAAATGCTTTAATACATGAGGCTAAAAGCGTTTTGGAGGAGCAGGGCTTGGATGTTGACATACGCCATGTGATGCTGGTGGCTGATATGATGACCTCAACAGGGGAGATTCAGCAAATTGGAAGGCATGGGGTGAGCGGTAAAAAGGCAAGCGTCTTAGCCAGAGCAGCCTTTGAAATAACGGTTCCAAACATTGTGGAAGCAGCTATCAGAGGAGAAAGCGATCCGCTGAAGGGTGTGACTGAAAATGTTATTGTTGGCCAATCCATACCAGTGGGCACGGGACTCGTGGAGTTGTACATGTCCACATTAAACACGGAGGAAAGAAGCGGATAATGGATTTGGATAAAGCCATAACGGCAGCTGTAAAGACAGGTAAAGTTTTATTTGGAGCAAACTCAGCCATACAAAGTGCAAAAACTGGGAAAGCCAAAATGATAGTAATAGCCTCCAACTGTCCCCAAAAAATCCGCGAAGACCTAGAATATTATTGTAAGCTTTCAAAAATCCCCCTGCTGGTTTATGAGGGAACATCATTTGACCTTGGCGTAGCCTGTGGAAAACCATTTATTGTCTCAGCGCTGACAATAAGAGAACCAGGCACATCGGATATTCTGAAATTTATAGAAACGAGTGAGATTGAAGAATCCTACGAGGGATTCGAATGAGCGGCGGAATAAAAATCACAGACACGGAGATGAAGTATATCGCCTTGTTTGAAAGCATAAGCGAAGCAAACGTGAAAGACTGCATAGTGGATGAGGAGCAGGGACGGGTAATCTTTGTGGTTAAGGAGGGTGACTTGGGAGCTGCCATAGGGAAGGGTGGAAAAAACATTAGGATTTTGGAGAAGATCACAGGCAAGAAGCTTGAAGTTATAGAATACTCGGAAGACCCTGTGAAATTCATTAAAAACACGCTGAAGCCAGCCGAGGTCAGGGAGGTTAGAATAACCGAAAGAGCTGACGGGAAAACCCTAGCCGTAGTGATGGTTGACCCAAAATTTAAGGGCATTGCCATAGGCAAGAACGGAAGAAACGCTGAACGTCTCCGCTTTTTGGTAAAAAGATATTTCCAAATTCAAAATGTAAGCATCCTTTAAATTTTCAGCTTTATCCTATTTCATTTTCAACCAGCACCAGTGTTATTGGGGCTTTTAGATTCCGCCTCAGCACCTAAAAGAAGTCCTATTAGTGCCTTCGAATCCACCTCGGCTCGAGTTCGCCAATCCAGATACAACTGCTCATTTTCATCTTGGGCTAAATATCCATAGCGAATATAGCGATCTATGTTAAGGCCCACCCTCCAGCCTGGAAGCTTCTCATGCAGAAGCTCCTCAACCTCCTTGCGGGGCGCTTTACCACCCTTTGAAAGGATATAGGCGATTGTTATGGCTAAGCCAGCGAGGTCGTCGATTCTCCAGCCTACCATTTTAGCCTCCTTAAGTGTGAGTTCCCCTCGAAGGGTTATGTAGAATCTTGCCCTGTCCAGCTGCTCCATCGTGGGATTTTCCGGTGTTTTCTCGTCCTCAAAAACGGTTTTCACCTGTAGATCCAAAGCCTTTAAATGTTCATCCAAAATGCTTAGAACCTTCGGATAGTCTGAACCTAGGCTCCTTCGCAATTCCCATCCCTTAACCCCTGGTTTTTTATGTCGCCTAAAAAAGAGCATGTGAACGGCCCGTTTCACTTTTCTTGCGTAGAGAGCTTTCCTTTTGCTCATAAAGTTTTATCTCTCCGCCATCTTTTCCACTCCTCACGGGATACCACGATGGGGACTGAAACAAGCTGCTTTTTCAAGATCCTTTTCAAAGGCTTTTCAAAGGGCTTAATGTATATTTTCTCTTCAAAGGGACGAACTTCAAGGGTTGCATAGCCATAGGTGACGAGAAAACTGACCATGAAAGCCCTGTAGGCTGTTTCCTCATAGGTTTCCGCGCCCACGAAATCCCAGTATGAAATTTTTCCATCCACACCCCTGAGTTGCACAGCTTCTTTAAGCTCCTTCCATAGGTTTTCAAGCTCCTCGGCGAAGGCTTTTTCCCCGAGGATTTTTTGGCTTATAAGCTCAGCCCTAGAGGCTGGAACGGTTTCGCCTTCCGGGCTTGGAAAATCTTTCCACCGATCCTTCAAAGGGGATAAAACCGCCCAGTATCTCAGGGCCTCTGAAAGGCTGTTTAGGGATATTTGCTCCAACTCCACTATGGGACGCCAAGCCTTCAGAAAGAGATTTAGAAACTCCTCCTTGCCTGTTGTTCGAATTTTCTCTTCAAGGAGGAATGGATCCGTGTATAGGGATGTGGATCTATGCCTAATCCAATCGGTTTGGAGCTTTATAACAGAGGCTAGGCGGTTAATAGCCTCTGCATCTAGGCAGAGGTCTTCAGGCTTTTCCCATGCCGGAAAATACTCTCTAATAACTTGAATGATTTCGTCCACATCCACTGTGAAGGGATCTAGAGAACGTTCTTCGATGGCTTTGCATAGCTCAATAATCCGTTGTAGTTTCTCCCTTCCAATTCTGATTTGCTCTCTCCTTGGCTGCATTAGACAACCTCTCGAACTATGGATTTGCCCTCAACATTCTGAACGGTTATTATGTTGATTCCATCCCCAGCGAAGGTTATCTGACTTGGAGTGATAACCACGTACTGAACATCCGAGTCCTTAATTGCTGAAATCAGGGTTTTCGCTATGAGTTCCCGATTCTTTGGATCCATGTGAACATCATACTCATCCACGGCGCGGAAGGGAGAACGCACATAACGCTGTAGGGCTAATAGGAAGCACATGGTGGCCGTTGTTCTTTCGCCTCCACTTTGGACGTAAGCATCAAGCTTTACAGGTTTTCCTCCTTTAAAGCTCACAAGAATTTCCAAGCCAGCAGCCTCTATATCATGTTCGTTGATGAGCCCAACATGGCCCGTAGCCTGAAGCTGCACTAGCATTTTCTGATATTCAAGGTTCACCCTATCCAAGAGATTTCGAATCACTGTTCGCCAAGCCTGCATCCGCGTCTTAACTTCCTCCAAGGCCTTTTCACGGTTTTCAGCCGCAACCCGCGCCTTCTCCTTCAACTCCAAGTACAGCTTTGAATAAGACTCATACATACGCTCAACGTCCTCAGAAACTCCGGAAAGGGCGGCAAGATGACCCTCCGTGACGCGAATTTCATCAAGGATTTCAGCTGCGCTCCTTGTTGTTGCGATCCTTGGACCCGTGGCTTCAGCCTTTCTGATAAACGTTTGCAGTTGGCTTTTGGCCTCTTCAAGCTCCCTTTCTATTTTTCCAACGTTTTCCTTCATGTTTTCAATGCGATACTGGAGAAGCGTCAACTTAACTCTATTTTCTAATGTTAGGTTACTGAGTTTTTCGATTTCCCCCTTCAGTATTCCCATTTTGGCTTCATTTTGGCTTATTTCCAATTCCAGCTTGGAAAGCTTAAGTCTAGAATTTTCCATCAGACCCTTCAAATTTTCAGCTTTCAAAAGATTAAGTTGGGTGTTCTCAATCATGCCTGTTTGTATCGAGGATAACTCGTTAATGAGTTGTTCACAAAGCCGAAATATCGCCTGGCTTTCAGCTTTTTCCCTTTCGAGGAATATCCTTCTATTCAAAATGCTCTCCCATTCATCTCTAACCTTTGCAAGCTGAGCCTGATAATTTTGAAGAATATCAGAGGTTGCTTTGGCTTCTTCTCCAATCTGTTCCATGAGGGATAATTCCTTTCTCAAGCTAGCCTCCAAATTTTTTAAGGTGTCTTCTCTGCGGTTAACTTCCGCCCACGCCAGCTCCCGCTCGAGGAGGCGTCTCTTGCTTATAAGTTGTCTCTTTTCCTGAAGCCTATCATACTGCTCACGCCAATAGTTAAGCGTCTGCTCCGCTGACTCCAAAAGCTTATTGATGGATTCCTCCTCGCCTAGGATTCGCGTCAGCTTTTTCTGGGCCTGCAGAACGTTTTCACGGTAGGCTTCAAGGCCAACGGCAGCCTCAACCATTCGAAGCTTTTCCTGCGGCGATAGCACAGTGAACTGTTCAACCATGTTCTGATGCATAATTATAAGCATGTTGTCAGGGTCTACGCCGAGCTTGGCCATGAGCCTCTCCACATCCTGCTTTGTGGCGGCGCGGTTCTCAAGCTCAAACCAATACTTTCCATCCCGCCTCAGAATCCTTGTAAGGAAAATTTGATCCTTGTTAAACTTTGGAACAGGTCTCTTTCCGCCCCTCCTTGAATTGTCCAGCACAAGCGTTACACGGGCTTGATCCCTACCCCACCGAATCAAATCGCTAAGTTTCCTAGAACGTTCAGTATAGGATTGCCCAAGGGCCACTGAAATGGCAAGCAAAAGCGAGGATTTCCCAGCCCCATTGGGTCCGCATATGATGTTCAAGCCGGGTTTAAGGGGTACCCTAGCATACTCGTAACTCATGAAATTTTCAAGGATAACCTCTTGAATCAGCATTGAATCTTCTTAGCCTCTGCCATTTACGCGATATAGAGTAGAGGTGAAAAATCATTTAAACACTTTCATAAAAACCTCTACTCAGCGGATGCTGAAACGGCAATTTTGAAGATTTCGTTTCCTATGGCTCCAGTTTCTTATGATAGAGCCGCGCTACAATGCAGAGTCCAGCAGCCACTATGCCAAGCCAGAATGGCCAGATAAACTCCGCAACGGTCAACATTTCTATGCTTGCTTCCTGTCCGCCAAATGGAATTTTAGCGCTTGAAGAGCCGTAAAAGGGCAGGTCCACGCCTAAAATTGATTTAGCGATAAATGTTAGGGCCGCCAATGCTGCTGTGAAGAGCACCACTGCATAGAAGGGTTTCTTGTATCCGAAACTTAGGAGACGCTTAGAGTAGGATTTAGATGGATATAATGAGTATACCGTTAAGGCGACGCCGCTGGCGGCGAGCAAAAGGATGCTGGCCAAGTTAAAGGCCCAGATTAGGGGTATAGTGAAAACATTTCCGATGAGGTTTAAGTTTAGGTTGATGGGTGAAGCGTCCACCTGGAAAACTCCGTTGCCAATTGTGAGGCGCCACCATGGCGTATTAATAGACACAATTATTAGAAGAATTGTGGTTACGCCCCCGGCGAGACCAAACCAGTTTACTGCGCGAGCGTTCATGTTTTCACCTAAAACTATTCTGGTAGAGGAATGTTTGTCAGAGTCACATGTTCAGGTGTTTGAACCACTATTCCACTAACGTCTAAGGCAATGTTGACAAGATCGATATCTATGCTGGTTTCTTCTGCGTGAACCGTCTTTACATGCTCCTCAGCCTGCGCAGTCCACTTGAAGGATGAACTTATGTAGGCTGATCTGCCACTGTTTATTGTTACGGGATTGTTTAGGGCGATATGACCCAAGGGGTAGCCATCGCGGGCACATTGCACATCAGCTTCGAGAGCGTTAAATATTATGTCGATATCCAAGTAATTGGTGATGCTGAAGGTTAATGTAAGCGTACGCGCGTCCAAATCGTATGTATAATCTACAAGTTCAAGGCTTTCGAAAGTACTTTCAATAGAATCTATTGACTCCTGGGTTGCTTTTTGAACTTCTGCTGGAATTATGACTTCGATAGGGTTGCTGCTGTGAATTACAATAACGCCTGCAATTGGACCCACAACTAAAATGATGTTAAGTAGCGTTAATGCGGCTGAAAGAACTTGCATTTTTTTCCCTCAAATTGTGTTACATTATGTACCCTGTGTATTTTATATCTTTCTGTAAGCATGCATTGCATTAATTCTTAGCACTATTTGGGGTTTTGCTTCTGGTCGTAAAGGAAAATGCGCCCAGCACCGCCAAGCCTAGTATCGATAATACGGCTCCGCTTCCATAGAATAGGAGTTGTAGAAGCTCCATAACTGATGGCGTGAACGTCTTAGCGAAATTTATTGACAAGTAGTTTCCAAAGGGCGAAAAGGTTACTGTTAAACCCGTAAGAAGCATGATCAACCCTGGAATTGTCAAAGCAAGTCCGAAGGCTTTTTTCGGCATTTCGTTTTTAAGCGAATTCAGCCTTATCTCCTCGTCCACGGTATTTGGAAATGCCATTGAGGTTGCCCTTATCAACGTTGGTGTTACCAAGAGAACGAAGGGCAGCATTGTTATAAACCAGAAAATTGTTAAGCCAAGGGAAAGCAGTATCAAGCCTTCCACGGACATTTTAAGAGCTCCCAGATAGAGGGCTTGATAGATGAAGACGTAGAGGAAGGCCACAATTAAGTTTCCAATGGTTAATGTTGCATTTGCTGCTAAAATGAACCTTGTCCACGTAAATTTTTTCTTTAGAATATATCCGAACAGGAAGAAACCTGCAAAATTGCCTGGCACAGCGGCTATTAGGCTGCCGACGTGTAAAGCGCCCCGCTTGGCCGAATCGCATATGAGGGTGCCTATCGCCGCCCCGACACCTCCAGTCCATGGACCAAAGATTGTGGCGAAGAACGCTGGTATAACCACTGCTGGGCGGAACTGTCCCATACCCCAAGGGGACTGAATATAGGCCGTAGCGTAGGCTCCTATGGCGTATAGCGCTGCACAGAGGGCTGTTGAAATCACAAGCAGGGACCGGGGCTGTTTTGCTCTTTTTTCCATATTTAGCCCTTTTTTGAAAATTTTTTGAAAAAATTTAAGATTTTCGTATAATTTGTTTAAATGTGTTTGATTTGTTTAAATTATTTAAAGCGCAAACTTTTAGTTTTCAATGGCGCTATATGGATTGTTTAGGCGAAGGTTATGGTTGTTGCTGGAAAAATCTTCAAACTTTCTGAGGCGCTTTCCCTTGTGGATGTGGCCTCCAAGCTTGAAGGTTACCATGTGGAGGAGCCCTATGAGGAGGGTGACTATAGGTTTAAGCTTATATCCGATGTCGTTGGACTTTCACCTAAACCTAACGCACTTAGAGGCGTCTACTCTCACGATTATGTGATTCACGTTTTCCATAGGGGGAAGGTGGCGCCCCTGCCCCGAACTATTGAGGCCCTTTTTAGCTTCGCCAAACGGGACGACCAGATATTTTTGACAATTGTGGAGAAAAAGCGTCTAGCCAATTTTGTAGCCAACAAAATCAGCGAAATCCTCTTTGAGAGGGTTGGCGGCATAGTTGAAGCCAGAATAGCCCCTGAAACCCTCAGAAACTTTCACCTGAAGAATCCTGAGGACACGAAAATAGTGTTCTTTGATAATGTGGATATCCCAAACGTGGAAAAGCTTTCACTTTATGGCCCAGACCTGATAAATACAAAGCTCTTTGAGGAGTACTGTAAGCATGGCGACATATGGTATGTGGTTGCCAGGGCAAGAGAATATGGCTATGTGGTGGGTGTTACAAGGGATGCCTCGGTAACGATATTCAACATAACAGATAGGGAAAAATACTTGGAATATGTAGAAAAAGAAATCCATCCGCTGATATTAGAGTAGTAAAGCGCGGGCATGGCTGTACAACGTTAGAAATTGGTTGTTTTGAACAGTAAAGTTTAAGACTTTTCATGAGAAGCCCCGACAGGGGGATGTTTGGGAAGCCTTAAAGGCTTATGGAATGTTGTTCTGAGCGGTTACCCCAGATCCGGAAAAACAACCCTTGCCAAGAGACTTGTTCAGGATTACTCCCTTTTTGCAAGGGTGAGCGTTGACGAGTTGCGGTGCATGCTTTTTTATGAGAGATATCCCTGCCGTGATGAGTATCTGGTTTATTCCCTTGTTGCAGATTTAAGGGATAGGCTCCTACAAAAGGGCTACAGCGTTGTTATAGATTCCACAGCCCCGGATAACGTGACCCGCCAGTTCCTCCTAACTTCAAGGGTGGAGAGTGCAAGTAAACTTCTAGTTGTTCTTAATGTGGATAGGGACATACTTCTTAAAAGGAGCCTACAAACCTTTGGAAGCACAATCTTGGTGGATGCTTATGATAGGCGCTGGGAAAATCCTAAGGAAAATATAGCAGTCTATAAGTTTAGGAGCAACACTCAAGAGGAATTTGAAACTCATTATGTAAAGCTTAAGGAGATCCTGGAGAGTGAAGTGCACGCCTCGAAACCGGAGTATCATCCAGTTCTGCCGGCTTTAAGGGAGATAAGAAGAACCTTTAGGACCCTTTTAAGGAAGAACTCTTGAAAGTCGGCTTTATGATATAACCTGGCCAGAATAAGGCTGAGAACAAATCTTATTTAGAGTCTATACATTCTATTAGGCTGGGGGAGCAGTTGGAGGCCTATATTCTCATAAATTCTGAACCGGGCATGATATGGGAGGTTGCAGATGCCGCTTTAAAGGTTAAGGGCGTCAAAGCAGCCCACGCTGTAACTGGACAATTTGACAATGTAGTCTTTGTGGAGTTTGCAAAGATGGAAGATCTGGGCAGGATTATAGAGGAAATTCAATCTATTGTAGGCGTACGCCGCACCCAAACTCTCATAACGGTTCCAAGACCCATCAGGGAATAGTTGCCCAATTTCCATAGACTTGCCTTGAACACCCAATTTTATTTATGGTCATGTTTAGTTTAGCCTTTAATTTAGGGTTTAGATAAGCCCAACCCACATGCCAAGCTGGGTTCCAAAATAGGCTAGAAGCATGAAGACGATAAGCCTCGGTATAAAGCTTAGGATTAGAAATATGCTGAAGCGCGTTTTTATCAAACCGCAGAATAGGGATAGAAACTCGACTGGAAGAACTGGGATAAGCCCGAAAATGGTGTATATAATCCAGCCCCACCTGTTCCATATAGCCGAGATTTCCTCAAGCTTTTCAACGCCAACCTTTTTTAGAACATAGGGTCTGCCAAGCCCGTAGGCTAAGCCGTAATTAATCACCATGCCTATTGTAAAGCCCACCGTCGCAACAATAACCAGCGGAAAAGGATGAACACCAAGGGAGGCAGCTGCCACAACAAGGGCTGGACTTCCAACAGGAACAACTGTGCCAGCTAGGATGGTGGCTAGGAAAATGCCCATAAGCCCATATCCTGCAACAAAGGCCTTTACATCCGAAAAAAGCGGATGGCTCCCAAGATTCATAAACTTGAAAATAAGCACTGCAAGCAGGCCGACAGCCACGATAACCGCTCCAAGAATCAGGGAGGACCGAATCCAAGGGGATTTGAAGGCGTCCGAAAGTTTCTCCGTCCGCATGTTAAGCTTTGACATATAGGCTTCCACTTTCAATTTTAAACTGAAAAATGTCATTTAAGTTTCTAAACAGTTATCTCCCTTTAGGAGGTAATAAATGGTTATTGTCAAAGGGTTTTGTTTAGCTTTTCTATTAAGGTTGGCACATCAGCGATTGAGGTGATTATGTAGTTTGCCCCTGCACTTATCAGCTCATCCTTCGTGAAAATCCCTGTTGGAAGGCCCACAGCTATGGCTTTAACCTCCCTCGCGCAAAGCATGTCCGCGGCACCGTCGCCCACAGTTAAAGTTTCCTCCGGCGCAGCTTTCAGAATCTCAAGTACGGTTTTGAGGTGCTCGCCGTGGGGTTTAACTCTCCCAGCATGCTCCCTAGGAACTACAGCGTCGAAGAAAGCGTCTATTTTAAACTTTTTAAGGAGATAATTCACAGTCTTTTCGCCGCTAACGGTGCATAAGCCTATCTTAATACCCATATCCTTTAAAGTTTTTAAAACAGCCTCCACGCCTGGGCATAGGCTTGCAGTTTTAGCTGCCTTCCATTCATATTCATCAATAATCTTTAAAACTTCATTCCTCATCTCCTCGAAGACTCTCCGCTGCTTGCCGCTATTTTTCAGGAAAATTTCAGTTTTGTCCAGCATCTCGAATACGCTCTCGTTAAGAGACAAAATAGAGGCTGGCACGCCCTGTTTAATGAGGAAGCCTCTCACATCGGCTCTGAGGGCCTTATATTCTATATTATGAGAAACTATGGTTCCGTCAAGATCGAAAACCACGGCCCTAATCATTACTTACCCTTCAGGCGCCTTGAATTTTTAGGCTTAATCCTTCCATAGAAATAAACCTTCCGTTTTAGAGAATTTATAAAGCTCAGCTGGAAGATCATGCACTTTGAAAAAGCATACTTAGTAAAGCTGGCAGCTAGGCTGGAGAAATAGGCGTTTAAGCTTGCTTAGGCTTTTTTACGAGAATCCTTTTACCCTTCTCCATGGCTTCCTGTACAATTATGCTTTTGTATTTTAGGGCCTCAAATTCCCTGCATGTGAAACCAAAGGCCTCGAGGGGGACGTTATGCCTCCAGTATTTCTGAAGGGTCAGCATCCTCTTCTCAAAGGGCATTCCTTCGAAGTCGTCAGAAACTACAATTAAGTCTATGTCGCTGTCCCGTAGTCTCTCGCCGTATATAGTGGAGCCAAAGAGGATGGCGAAATTGATTCTGACAGGGAGGCTTTTTAGATAGCGTTTCACTTCTTTTTCTATATAAATTTCTGAAAGCAATCAAAAACCCTCCTAGTTTTAGCTATGCATTCAACCGCAAAGCTCTTGGTTATTATTTCGCCAGGCAATCCCATGGCGATGTCAGGGTACCTCGTAACAAAATAGTAGGGCGATATAAGTGAAAGGAAATCTCTCAATTCTTCATTTAAGGCAACATGCTTTTCCAGAGCCTTATAAAGCCTCGCAAGGTTATGGGTTTTGTCAGGCCTCTTTCTAAGGAGCATTATTGATAGTCCTTTGAACAGTTTCTCCAGAGCTTGTTGGCAGTTGAAGACACAGTCCTCATAAAACCCCAATTCCAGATACTTTTCAGCCTTTGCTAAGCATCTCTTAGCATCTTCAATCCACCATCTAGATTCTTCCCTCATGAACTTTGTCTCCGATACCCTTCACAATATAGGTTAGCCGCCTCGAAATTGTGCATTTAATCTATGCTTATGTTGGCTATTAAACCCTTTTGGGGAACCTAAAATTGGATAAAGGGGGGTTCAAATTAATTTCCGGACATCATATCGGACAACCCTAACCATTCCAACCACTCCTTTTTGGCTTTAGGTTGGGCTTTCAAAAGCTTAAGGGAAGGAATAAAATTGAAATGTTAGCTATAATTTATTTTGAGGGATATGAGCCTCGAAGATCTTACCAAGGAGAAGCTTTGGCCAATACTTATGGAGACAGTCCACGCCATGGTAATGTATCCGCATCATAAGGCTTATACGAGGAAGGTGATCCTCCAGGAAAAGCCAAACATAACGCCTCAGGAGTTGGCAGCTAGGCTTGGCATGCCATTAGGCGAAGCCCTCGTAATCCTATATGAATTGGAAATTGAGAAGAGAGGGGCTGCTGAGAAGCAGCAAAAATAGCCTTTATTCCATGTTAAAGAATTTGAACGCTTGAGGCTTTGAAGGCTATATAAACTTCACTGCCTAGGTTTAGGCCCATCTCCTCAAAGGAGCGTTTGGTTATCTGAACAATGAAGGGTTTTCCGACATCCACCTTAAGTCCAACCACAGCACCCGAATCTGATATTTCCACGATTTTTCCCTTGAACATGTTTCTGGCGCTTGACTCCAACGGCCTTTTTGAGAGGACTATGTCCCTTGGATTTATGAAAACTGAGACTATTCCCTGGGCCTTTGCAGTTGCCTCTATCCTAACGTTTCCCCCAACATCTATGAGGGTTATGCCATTTTCCTTCATTTTTGCCTCGCCTACAAATGTGTTCTCTAAGGCGGCGAAGCGGATAAGGACCTTAGAAAGCGCGCTGAAAACATCCTCTGGAGAACCAATCCTGCTTATTCGGCCCATGCTCATAAGGGCTATACGATTTGGAAGGCTTTTAGCTTGGAAAATGTTATGCGTTGCCATAACAATGGTTGTTTTCAATTCATGATTAACGGTGGCTATGACATTCTCTATTATGGCGGAGCTTTTAGGATCAAGATTCGCTGTAGGTTCATCTAGCAGGAGTAATTCAGTTTTTAGGGCTAGAGCCCTCGCAAGGGCTAAGCGCTGCTGTTCACCGCCCGAAAGTCCCCTTGCCTGCCTATTCTCGAAGCCTACCAGCTGAGTAAGCTCCAGGGCTTCTTTAACCCTCGCCTTAATCTCTTCCATTGGAAGTCTCCTGATCTTTAGGCCGTAGGCTATATTCTCGTAGACCGTAGTGTCCAGCAGTATGGGTTTCTGAAAAACCATGGTGACATTCCTACGTATCTGCGTTAAATTTTCGTCTGTAACCCTTATGCCCCGGTAGTAAACTTCGCCTTTAAACGGCTTTTCAATGAGGGCCAAAATCTTTAAGAGTGTTGTTTTCCCAGAGCCGTTAGGACCCAAAAGGGTTAGGATTTCACCCTCATTCAGCCCCATTGAAACATCTTCTAGGGCTATTGTCCCATTATAATGTTTTGAAACGTTTTTCAGCTCCATTATCCAGCTTATAGCTTGCGCCTCCTTTTGAAGACGTAGGCTATGAAGTTGGCTGTGAAAACAACCATAAGCAATACTACGGTTAGGGCTAGGCTTAATGCTATGTCAAAGTTGATTTGGGTGGCTATTCTGGTTGTAAGAACTATGTTCCCGCCCACCATTAAGGCTACACCCAACTCCGCTATGGCCCTGTTGAAGGCCGTCACCCCAGCTGAAAAGAGGCCATTAGAAGCCTCCTTTAGAACTAGGGTGGAGGCTTGAGCCTCAGAGGCCCCAAGTGTTCTGGCAAGGTTCATAATTTCAGGATCCACGGCCTCTATGGCGGTTATAGCCAAGCTAACCACAATCGGCGTTACGAGGATGGCTTCTCCTATTATCACGGCTGTTGGCGTGTAAAGAAGCCGCAGAAAGCCAAGTGGGCCGCTTCTTGAGAAAATCATGTATAGGATAAGCCCCAAAGCCACTGTGGGCATGCCGACAAGAGCATTTAACAGGCTTTTCAGGAGAACTTTTCCCCTGAAAGATTTTAGGGCAATTATCATGGCTATTGGCGTCCCCCACAGAAAAGCCAGAACAGCTGCTGTTCCCGAGATGAAAAGCGACAGGAGAGTGGTCTGATAAACCGTCTGGTCTCCGGTTATGATGAGCTGAAAGGCTTTTGCAACTATTTCCCAGGGGTTCGGCAACGGCTCCTCCAACCACCTACGGACTATAAAGTTCGGGGTGGCGGCCATCTCTATATTGGGGTGGACATTCATAGCCGTTTATGAAGGCATATTCCCTAATCCATTGGGCAACCTGCAGCTGAGAATCCGAAGCTATAATTTTGGCGGCTCCATAAAATAGACTTTGTCCACACCTGCTTCTCCAATAATCCTCTATCAACCCTTGACCCTCATCCGAAACTAGGAATGCTATGAAGGATATGGCGCCTTCAAAGTTTACGTTTGGATGGCGTTTAGGATTCACCGCTATGGCACTGTATACGTTAAGCAGCTCCCTAGTCTCCGCTACGAGGGGTTTAAGGGATGTCCGCCCATCCTTCAAATATTTTAGGTATGTGCCCATATCCGCTAGGGTGTACGCGGAAAACTCTTCAGCCTTCATAATGACGAAGCCCATTTCCGACCCTGCACTGTCATACCATGGCTTAAGCATGATTTCAGCATAACTAAAGCCAGCTTTAGCCCAGAGGCTCTTCTCCTTCATATGGGTTCCGGAATTGTCGCCTCTTGAAATCCACACTTTAGAATTTTGGGTTTCTCCGTAGGCTACTATCTGATTAAGGGCTTCGGTGGCGTTTAACCCCACTATGCCAGCCGGATCCTCCTCCGGCCCTATTATGGCAAAGAAGTTGTACGCGAATATTTTTCTTGAAACTCCATATCCCTCTTCCAAGAAAAGCCTTTCAAGATCCGGCGAGTGCACCAAAACAAGATCCACATCGCCTCTTTTCGCGTTTTCTATGGCCTGCCCTGTTCCCATTGGAATAAAAATTACTTCTACAGGATTTTTGGCTTCATATGCCCCTTTTAGGGCGTCTAACAGTCCCGTGTCGTATAGGCTTGTGGTTGTGGCGACTAGAAGCTGGGGCTTTGCGATGTATTCTGTATATATGATGTTTCCGGATAGGATTATGGCTAGGATTAACATGGAGGTTATTAACATTTTTGTCAGAGTTTCCATGGTTATCGTTATGTGCAAATATTCATATCGGCTACCTTATAAGCATTACTTGCCATAAACTAGAACAATGTCAACGCATAAAGAGCCGAAACTATCATGCAAAGTTTGGCTGGAGTATAACGGTAAACCCCTTCTAGGAAAGGGCGGCGCTGAAATCCTCGAGCGAATAGAAAAGGAACAGTCCCTGTCAAAGGCTGCAAAGGAGCTGGGCATGTCCTATCGCTATCTTTGGAATTACATTAAGCGTATGGAAAAAACAGTGGGAGCGCCGGTGATTGAAACCTTTAGGGGCGGCAGGGCTGGAGGGGGTGGAGCCAAGCTTACGGCCCTTGGAAAAGGTCTACTGCAGGATTATCGCCTCGTAGGAGGATACCTTGAGGAAATCCTCTCAGGCATGCAGCATGGAATATATAGGCTTCAAATGGGCGCCGAGAAGCCCCTTTTAGGCACGGTCAAAGCAATCAAAAGGAAGGGAAAAACAGCTGAAATCACAGTTGAAGTGAAGCCTCCGATTGCTGTAACGGCTTTTGTTTCTGATGAAAAGGCTGAGGAACTGGAATTGAAGGTTGGGGACAATGTTGAGATTTGGGTGAGGACATGGGATTTAATCATAAAGAAGGGGAAGATGGCTACTCAACCACATATCTGTAGGTGACATGCTCCCCAGCAGTTGGGCTTCGCCTTACTATGCGAAGTATATCTCCGGGCTTGGCGCCTATAGCCTTGGCGGCGGGGTCTGAGGCCTTTATCTGGGGAAGTTGGTATGGTTTAACCCTGTATTGGGCAAGCACTTTTTCCCTTTCCTCTGGCGTTAGAATTTCATGCTTTGGCACAAGTACATGCTCAAAAATGTCGAAGACCGGAAATGTTTTTGGAAGAAGTTCTATACGCTTCTTCTTTGCAGCTTGTTTCGCCGCGTTTGTGTAACGTCCGCTTGCGACAAGTATTCCATAACCTATTTCAGCTTCCTTCATAGCTTTAGCCATGCGGTTAACCGTCTGAATGCCAATGGTTTCATCTGGAACACACCATATTAGAACCTTCTTTTTCTCTTTTAGATCCTCAACCACATAACTGGTGATTTCCTTAATTTTTTCTCGGCTGAGGATGTTATAGCCCCTCAGCTTAGCCAGAATCTTAACTTTACGCTCTTCTAGGGTTTCCTCCTCAACACTCACACAGGACCCTCATAAACCCGAGCACTCGAAACCTAACTAAACATCATACCCTTAAACTTTACGCTTCGGCTTTAACGATTTCATAACTCCCCTAATTAAAGTTATCTGTAACGTTTCTAAACGCCAATCGAGTCCATCATCCACTAAAAATAATTAATAGAAGAAATAATGGAGGTTTAGATGCGCAATATAATCTTATCCACATAACTTCCTAATTTTTCAGCAAACATTGCGATTATTTCAGGCGAGTGGGGCTTTACATTTTTGAAATCCTCATTCAACGTATCACCTGGAACAAATTGTTGCAGGGCTAAAGTTTTTGCGCCCTTAACCATCTCGCCTATTTTTGGCAGGTCCTCTTCCTCCACGAAGCTTGGAACCGCTGTGGTTCTAAACTCATAATCAACTTTTCCGCTCTTCAGCATTTCAATGGTTTGCATGAGAAGCATTGTGTCTTCGGCTCCTAGGAGGCTGTATTTTTCAGGGCTTGTTTTAATGTCTAGGGCTACGTAATCCAGATAGGGAAGGCTTTCCTCTAGGATTTTTGGGTTAAAGCCATTTGTATCCAGCTTAACTGCGAAGCCTTTATCCTTAAGCCTCTTTAGAAACTTTGGAAGCTCCTTGTGGATTGTTGGCTCTCCGCCTGTTATCACCACAGCATCTACGTATTTTTTACGTTCCTCTAGCATTTGGAGGGCTTTTTCCTCGTTTAGGAATGGGGGTTGAGGGTTAACCACTATCCGCCAATTATAGCAGTATGAACATCGGAGGTTACAGCCCGGTGTGAAGAGAACCGATGCCACCCTGTCCGGATAGTCCACGAGGCTTGTCTTTCTGAAACCGCTGAATTTCATGCTTTTCTATCACCTTAAAATAGCCGCTGCTTGTGGCACAAAAACTGTCTTTTCGAAGGTTCTGCGCAGGGCGAATTCTGCTTGTTTCCCGTCATTCCACTGGTCCACCGGCCTCAAGTAGCCTACAACCCTTGAGTAAACTTCGCATTTGGCTCCGCAGATGGGGCATTGGGGCTGTTCGCCCTTCAGGTAGCCGTGGGAGGGGCATATGCTGAAGGTTGGCGTTAATGTGAAGTAGGGAATATGGAAGTTCCACGTCACCTTGCGGACAAGATCAGCCGCTGCTCTCCATGTTGGAAGCCTCTCGCCTAGGTATATGTGAAAAACTGTTCCGCCAGTATATAGCGTCTGAAGCCTATCCTGATGCTCAAGGGCTTCGAAGAGATCCACCTCATAATCCACTGGAAGCTGTGTTGAGTTTGTGTAGAAGGGCTCGGCGCCTTTTGCAACTTGCCTTTCATTTGCCACTATAATGTCTGGGTATTTACGCTTGTCTATTCGGGCAAGCCTGTAGCTGGCGCCCTCTGCAGGGGTGGCCTCAAGATTGTAGATGTTGCCCGTTTCCTCCTGAAAGTCTGCAAGTTTTTCCCTCATGAAGTTTAGGGTTTTAACCGCGAATTCTAAGCCTTCAGGGGTGGTTATGCCATGGCCGAAAAGATTCAGCAGAGCCTCATTCATGCCTAATATTCCTATGGTTGAGAAGTGATTTTTCCAATATTTTCCAAAGGTTTCCTTAACCCCTTTTAGGTATCGCCTTGAATAGGGGTATAAGCCCTTCTCCGTGAAGCTTTCAAGAACCTTACGCTTTATTTCTAGGCTGTCCTTCGCGATCTCCATAAGTGCACCTAAACGTTCAAAGAACTCATCTTCATCCTTAGCTAGGTAGCCTATCCTTGGAAGATTAAGGGTTACAACTCCTATGCTTCCAGTAAGCGGATTCGCCCCGAAGAAGCCTCCGCCTCTCTTGCGGAGTTCCCTGTTATCTATTCTTAGCCGGCAGCACATTGAGCGCACGTCTTCTGGTTTCATGTCGCTGTTAACAAAGTTTCCAAAATATGGGGCGCCATACTTGGCAGCAACCTCGAAAACCTCCTGTGAAATCGCCGTTTCCCAGTCAAAATCCTTTGTGATGTTGTATGTAGGAATGGGGAAGGTGAAAACCCTGCCCCTTGCGTCTCCGCGGCTTAGCACCCTTGCGAAGGCCATGTTGAACATTTCCATCTCCTTGTCAAGGCTACCGTAGGTTTCGTCCATCATTTTTCCGCCCATCATTATCGGCTCGTCAGCCATGAATTCTGGAACCTTCAGATCCAAAGTGACATTTGTGAATGGGGTCTGAAAGCCAACTCTTGTCGGCACGTTCATGTTGAAGAAGAATTCCTGCAGTGCTTGTTCAACCTCCTTTTGGCTTAGCCCATCATAGCGTATGAAAGGCGCTAGGTAGGTGTCGAAGTTGCTGAAGGCCTGGGCGCCTGCTGCTTCACCCTGCAATGTATAGAAGAAATTGACCACTTGGCCTAGGGCTGTTCTGAAATGTTTTGCAGGTGTGCTCTCAATTTTTCCAGGGACACCTCCGAATCCGGATAGTAGCAGATCCTTTATGTCCCAGCCCACGCAGTAGGGGCCGAGCACGCCGAGGTCGTGGATGTGCATGTCTCCTGAGAAGTGGGCTTCCGCTATGTTCGGCGGGTATATCCGCGTAATCCAGTATTTGGCTATAACTGTTGAGGACAGATAATTGTTTAATCCCTGAAGGGAGTAGCTCATATTCGTTTTTTCCTTGCCCCGCCAGTCTTCCATGTCCAAGTACTGGTCCACGAGGTCTGCCTGGCTGAGGAGGGAGGCTAACTCCCTTAGGTCTTGATGCTGCTTCCTATATAG
>CAZAPQ010000134.1:0-10912 GCA_964487415.1 uncultured Candidatus Bathyarchaeia archaeon
AAGCGCTTGCATTAACAATACAATAGTCATGCTTAAAATTGCAGTATAAGGGCCGAGAATTATGGATAGGAATGTTCCTCCAACAAGATGTCCGCTTGTTCCATAAGTTATTGGAAAATTTAGCATTTGGGCTATGAAGACGAAGGCGCTTGATATTGCAAGCAGCGATGTCAGCGAATTAGCGTATGTGGCTTTCGCCTTTCTCCAAGCCCAGAAGAGAATGCCTAATGATATAACCCACATGAAAGCGGTTATTTCCGGACTTAGAAATCCATCTGGGATGTGCATACGTAAACCCTTGTAATACTTTCTTAAAAAATAGTATTACTTAAACTTTCCGCCTTCAATAATAAATGTGCCTATGAGGAGATGTGCCCGTCCAGTTTATCCTCAAGTACTGCTCTCTTTATCAGGAAATATCCCCTCTGATCATCCCAGATTTTATCCGCTTCAAGTATGGTTATTTTCTTTCTAAATATCGGAGCATTAATAACAAGGGTTTCGTATTCTCCCCCCTCGCCCACTGGTGAAATTCCGTACTGTTTACTAAGCCATAGCAAATGTTTAACAGCATCTTCATCAATTTTTCTTCCAAGCCAGTCGGCGCCGAGCCCATACGCGTAAACTCCAGTTAGTATAACCTCAAATTTTAATTCCAAAATTTCCTTCAGTATACTTTCCGGCTTCTGTTTCCATAGAGGTGTTATGCATGCAAGGCCCAGTTGGCCGCAGATTTTATCTATGCGGTTTTTCTGGTATGAGGAGGCTATGGTCCCTGAGACTATACCATCAACGTCCAATTTTTCAATTATACGCCTTAAATCCTCCAATTCAAGTTCCTTCAAGCCGGAGGTTTCAGCCTTAACTAGAGGTATTCCAACAGCCTCTGCGAAGAGATCCATTAATTTAATGTTAGGATAATGGAACATCCAACTGTCCTCCCTCAGTGGAATCATGGACACGAGGAATTTTACTTCGTAGTCTTCCTTTAGAACCTTGTAGAGCGCTAATGTGGAATCCTTTCCTCCGCTTGCTAGGACTGCAACTCTCATGGGGTTCTACTCTAAAAGTTTTGATTTGGCCTCCTTAAAGAGCGCCTCTGTACGGCGTCGCCATCCTTCGAAATCTTCTGGAGTTTCTGGATAGTTTCTATAATGGGCTTTCACCTTTTTCATAAGGTTGAAGGATATTCTTAGTTTGTTAAGGAAATGCATTCTCCTCAATCCCCTGAAAACACGTTTGGCAGTTTCTGTTATGTTCAGCCGAAATTCCTGTCCGAGCCCTGCCTTTAAAACATCCTCATCAGTTAATAGCTGATATTTCATTCCATAATTTAGATCATCATCGCTGCATGTCAAGAGTACCATTCTAAAGATGTCTAATGAGGCCTGCTTTGTTCCATACTTCTCCATGTATCTAACATTGTATGGCCACAGAGCCCGTTTGCTCATGTCATCCTTTTCTATGGCTTCCGCTATTATTTTTCCAGCAAGATAGCCGCTTAACATTGATGGTCCTATTCCTCCTCCGTGGATTGGATTTACAAGGCAGGCTGCATCTCCGACTATTATTATTCCGTTCCCAACCATGTTGTCTAATGGTCTGCGGGTTGGGTCAAACCATGCGCCTCCATGAAGAAGTATGGATCCCTCAAATTCTGGTCTGGTTAAAATATGCTGGTAAAGCTGATTTTTGGGATTCGGAAATTTCCCTCGCATGCATACTCCTAAACCAACATTCACATTTGCTTCGCTTTTAGGGAAAATCCACGTATAACCTCCAGGTGTGACTTTTTGATTCAAGTAAATTTCACAGTACCTTGTTTCTCTGCTCTCCTGTTTCAGTTGCCTAATTTCCCTATAGCAAGCTTCAATATCATCGTTGGAGATTTCTCTCTCTATACCCATTTCTGGTGGAAGCTTCTTTCTGATCACCCCTGAAAAACCGCTTGCGTCAACTACGGCTTTGCCTCTTACACACTCTTTTTTACCATTTTTTAGGTTCTTAGCCAAGACTCCGGTTACATAGCCCCCCTCGATTGCGGGTTCCAAGCATAAAGTGGAATCCATTAGGATAACGCCCTTGTCTAGACACTGATTCAGAAGCCACTGTCCAAAAAGTTGCCTATTCAGCATATAGCCTGAAAAATCTTCATGTTCAACTGTGAAGACTGTGCTGAGATCAGGGGAGTATATTTTGACGCCTTCAATGCGTCTTTCAAGTTCTCCATGCTGAGGCTTATCCAGGCCTACCGCTTTTAAATGATGCTCTCCTAGGGCGTCGCCACATACTTTGTTTCCAATATCCTCCCTGCTTTTCCTTTCAATGAGGCAAACCTTTAAACCAGCTTCGGCTGCTGTTTTCGCAGCCAGACAGCCAGCCGTGCCGGCGCCAACAATAACTACGTCAAATTTCATTTCATCCCTCTGGTGTACTTTCTATACTTTGTTGTATAATTAAACCTTATAAACTTGAAGCGTGATCTTTTACACTTGGTGTGGCGAAATAAACCGCAAAATAACTTTAAGCGGCGAACTGCGCAGACTTGTGGAAGCACGCATCGAGCATACTTTAAAAAGGAATAGAAGAGACGCTTAGGGATGTCCTTAAAGATAAGGATTTAACATTCGATGTTCTCAAAAAGGACTTGAAAAGCCTAGAGGAAAGTTTTAACCTGTTATCCCAGAAGTGGAATCTTGAAATAATCTACACGCTTTTTCTTAAAAATGAAGCCACATTCAGCGGTTTAAGGCATATACTTGGGGTTAACTCTCGCACTTTATCTGATAAGCTGAAGAACTTGAAAGGTCACGGGTACATCGAGAGAATTGTCGAAGCCGGGCCGCCATTAAGGGTGAAGTACGCCCTTACGGTGAAGGGAAGAAACACCGCTCTTCTGGCTTTACCTCTTCTGTATTATTTGAGCAGTTTGTCTTCAATTTAGTTTCCGCAAGCCACTATTCTTCTAAGGCTTGCTTTTTTATAGGTAGGGCCAGGACCGTTGTCTCTTTAGGCGTGTCGAAAACAATGCATGTTAAAGTTTTTTCTATACCCTTAATGGTTCTGAGCTTGTCTATGACAAACTTTCCAACGCTGTCAACATCTTTCTCCTTCACTTTAATTAGAATGTCCCAGTCTCCAGAGATTATGTGGACCTCTTGGACTTCTGGGAATTTTGCAATTTGTTCGGCTATCGCCCTTTGGGAAAGAGCTTCTTCTGGCCTTCCAGTTCTGTAAGAGAAGGATGCCAGGATAAAGGCTGTAACTCCAAAGTTTAGCTTTTTAGGATCCAAGATGGCCCTATATTCTTTTATTATCCCAAGCTGCTCCATCCTTTTTATTTTCGCAAAGACCGTTGTTATGGGCGAATCTATCCTTTTTGCGATTTCTTTTGCTGTTAGTTGGCAATCTCTTTGAATGAGATATAGAATTGCCATGTCTTTTTCATCTAATTTCGGATTCATATTGTGAAATTAACAATTTTTAACTTTAAAAACGTTTCTTTATCGGGTAAAGTACAAAAATTTTTATAAAAAATTTATAATAGTCCTTGCGTTTTTATGATCCTGCGCAGCTTGAACAAAATACCAGAGAAAAGAGGATATCTCAATTGGACCCTTCAAAAACCTTCACCATTGAGAAACAGCCCGCATGGATATTGCCGAGGCCACTCTATGAACTTTCTGGGGATGAGATAAGGATTAGGCAGTTGATTGGCAGAGTCACCACATACGCCTTAAAACATCTTTCAGACAGTTTTATTGAAGAGGGGTTTGAATGGCTTATTCCAGTGATTTTCTCAAAGTCCACTGATCCCCTTTGGCCAGATCCTGACGCTTCTCTAGAGAAGAGAATTAAATGTGAAATTTATGGCGAGACAGTTAATACAATGGCCAGTATGATCGTACACAAGATGGTTGCGTGTTCTCTTGCATTTCCTAAACTGTTCACATACTCGCCTAACATAAGGATTGAGAGAAAGGAAAGGGCATACAGCGGAATTCATGCCTATGAATTTACCCAACTGGATTTTGAAGTGCGTGACGCATCTTCCCGCGATATAAGATTTTTAGTTGAAAAAGTGTTATGCAGATTATTAAGGGACTTGACTAAAGATCTGCGGGAAGAACTTATACAGCTTGGAAGCTATGACAATCTTAGAAACTTTGATACGCCCTTTGAGGTTTATGATAGGATGGTGCTTATAGCTAAATATGGCGATTCATGGGAAAAGGAGGTTATAAGCCGCGCAAAGAAGCCGGTATGGGTTACTAACATTCCTAGGGAATTCTACGACTTTGAGGATTTCACAAGCGGATGCTGGGACAACTATGACCTGATTCTTCCAGGATATGGCGAGGTTCTATCCGGATCGAGGAGGGAATGGGAGCATGATAAGCTGGTTAAGAAGATGGAGAGGGATGGAATAGGAAAGGAAAATTATAGGCTTCTTTTGAAGCTTGCGAAAGAGGGTAGGCTTAAGCCGTCTGCAGGGGCTGGTATAGGTGTTGAAAGGCTAATTCAATGGATAGTTGGCGCGAAACATATTGGCGAGGTGCAGCCTTTCCCAAAAATTCCGGGCTTTGTTTATGACCTTTAACATGGATTCTACATACATATTTTTGGTTCATAAATTCTTAATAAACAACATGAGAACTCTCAAAACGTGAAGGCGGATGAAGGAGGATCATGCGCTTAAGAAGGCCGCAGTTAAAAAGAGCATGCTATATACTGTGGATCTAACCAAAATTGATGGTGAAGGAGCTTTTCCATGTCCCGGATGCGGTGTTATAATATCCCCAGATGATGAAACGGATGATATTTACCAGATTATAGATACAAAGGTTGTCGGAGATGCCTTGGCAGAGTTGACGCTTCAGTGCAACCGTTGTGGGAGTAAAATAAGGCTTGTGGGCTTTCTGGTGGAAATGGAGGCCCGTTAACCAATTTAGCTTTGCCGTTTACCGTATTTTGGATGAGCCGCTTAAATCGTATTGCCGCCCCTTTCTTAAATGTCAGCAATTCCATAAGGGCGGTTGGGTAAAATTAAGCTGTATAAGAAAATGAAAGGATAAAGATGACAACCAGCATCGCTGCTAAGATTTTTCTACTCTTCGAGAGGTCTGAAACATCGTCGAGGGGTCCCGGGTGTTTATGCGTGGACAGGAATAGGACGAAAATGGCCATTAAGGGGCTTGCATAAGCTAGGAAAACTATAGAGAGCAATGTTAAAATGGTTCTTTTTCTTTCGCTGAGCAGCGATCTAGCCACATGTCCTCCGTCAAGCATGGCGGCTGGCATCATATTAAGCATTGTGACAAAAAGGCCTATCCACCCGGCAAGCGCTATTGGGTGCAAAAATACGGCTAGTTCATATCCCGGCTCAATTGTTATTCCTGTTGGCGGTTTGAGGAGCAAAGGTGCAGTAAGCCGCATAAATATGGGTACTGGTAGCGTTGGCGCCCCCTTTGGTATCGTTGTGTAAATTGAGAAGGGCAGACCTATTATGGTGGCTGTGGCTGATGCTATAAAGCCCAGGATGGGTCCGCTTGCGCCCACATCAAATAATGCATCCCTGTTTGGTGGGAGAGATTTTTGAATGATCACGGCGCCAAAGGTTCCGATGCCACCAAATCCGCTAATCGGAGGAGGTCCGGGTATAAAGTATGGCGGTGTGGCCTCAATTCCCTTTTTGCTTGCTGTTAACTTGTGCCCTATCTCATGTATGCCTAAAACAGCCATTATGGTCGCCATGAATGTTGCTCCGCCAACAAGCGGATTGATGAAGCCTCCTGAGATGGAGATCATGTATCCGGTGGTGAATGTGGTGCCTATGGTTGCGAGGAAAAATAGCCAGTTTATAAGGATATTGCTTTGCTTCGCTGGGGGTTTCGGAAAAATCTTTAGAACAAGTTTGCCGTCTATTCTGCGGAGGAAAGCTATTAGATTAATTTCCTCAAGCTTTTCAAGAAGTGTTAGGAAGGCTTGCTTTGTCTCTTGGGGTTGTTTAAGGTAGAATGTGGGCACATTATGCTCTATTATGGCTTCCTCTATCCGTAAATGTTCAGAAACTATGCTTTTCAGTTTTTCAAAATCAGGTTGTGTGAATAACGCATTGTACGTTTCGCTCAAGCTTCAGCCTCATACCATGGGTTTAAGGTTTTTATACTCTTTTTTGTTTAATGTGATACATTCATATGGTTGCTTATTTCAGTTTTTGAATTTTCCACGTAAAGCTGTAATTTCAAGGTGTCCCCTTATTTTTCAGCTTTTGTTTAGTTGCATTTAAATGTTCCTGCATGGAATAAATAATAGAGAGTTTGCATAATGTCTGCTAGTATAGTGCTGCCTTTCATGGTTCTGGCTGATGGGAAAGCTGAAAATTTTGATGTTGAGGTTGCTGCTGTTCTGCTCTTGGCGGAGGCTAAGCGTAGAAAAGGTTTTTTGAGTTCTGAAAGGCGCCTGGAGTTTGTTTCTAAACTTTTCTATCCTCTGTGGGCTGTTCCCTTTGAGGATAGATCCCTTATTTTAGATGGTTTGAATATTTTTTCGCTGTCTTTAAATTTTCAAACATTACCTGATGTTACCTCTTTCGTGGAGGACGTGGAAAAGGGCATATCAATGCGAGGGTATTTCTGGGATATTTTGGAAAAACACAGAAAGACCTTCCTCACATTTACTGGAAGTTATGAAGTCAAACTTAGCGGTCTGATAAAAAATAGGCAACTTCTATATGAAATGCTTGAGTATATCAAAGAGGTTGCTTCTAGCGGGGCTAAAGAGGTTGTTTCCTTGGTTTTAGTGCCGCTCCGTCTGGATTTTAGCCTGGCTTCTGAGAATGCTGCGAAATTTTTTGCCCTTTATCGGCAGGTTAGGTCGGATATAAAGGCTCTGCAGCATTGCCAGAAAATTTTAGGAGATGCTGCGGAGTTCCATGAGAAGATGATTTTGAAGGAGATTGAATTCACCCGAGCATTTTATGATGGGGAAATTTCTAGGATTAAACCCCTCGTCGAGGATAGGGTTAATGAGCTGCAGGAGGAGCTGGATGCTGAAATAGCTAGGCTTAAAAAGCTTTTGGAGAGGGAGATTAAGCCTAAGGAGAGGCAGAAGGAGAGTTTTGAGCGAAAACTACAGCAGCTGGAGGTTAAAAGAGCCGAAATCGAGGAAAAGTTGGCAGTAGTCCGCAGGCGGGGCGGAGCTAGTTGGACAAGAATGGAGCGAAACCTTCGCCTTTGCGAGGAAAAAATTAGGAAGTTCAAGGGCAAACTGGATTCCCTAAATTCTGCTATTGATAGGGCACGCAAGCATTGGGAATCAGAAATTGAAAAATTAAGGAAGAAGTATGCAGGTCTTATTGAGGAGGAGAAACATAAAATCCGCAATTTTGAGGCTCAGCGGGAAGAGAAGATTCTGCAGAAGCAAAGGGAAATAGAAAAGCTTAGAATCGTTGTCAGCCAGATTTCCGGTCAGATAAAAGGGCTTTTGGATGCTAGGAAGGAGTTGATTGATAGACTGGATGAGCTTTTCATACCATGGCGTGGTGAAAAGGTTTCTTTGGCATGTTTGCCCTTCTATATTGTTGGCTATAGGGTTGGAAGTAAAACTGAAACCCAAATTTTCCAGCCAATTAAAGTTATGTCTTCAGGTAGGGCCGGGATCCTCCGCAAAAAAATTTTTGGTTTTAGCACGACCTCAAAGCTGAGGCCTTACCTGCAGCCAAGGTCAAAGACTTTAGGCGAGTTTTTGGGTTCTATTGAAAGGGCTATTAACTCTGATAAGGTCTTTAAGGAGGCGTTGTATCATGCGGCTTTTTCAAACAACTTTTTGGTGCAGCGGGGCATTAAGGGCGCCGTAGTCAGGGGCTTAGAGGAGTTAGAGTCTAGGGGCTGGATTGGACATGAGGAGGTTAATGCCATAATTAACTCCTACTTTAAGGGGGCTTGAAGGTGGAAGAAGGAAAAGTTGTGGAGAGGAAAATTCTCCTTAAGAGGGCTTTTCCGAGGATTCGTCTCTTTGAGATTGGAAAGAAGCTGGCTATTCCATATTTTGAGCGTCTTGAAAGTGCTTGGGACATGGATGAGGAGCAGGCGGCCTTTGAAATAGCTTCTGTTATAAGTGATGTTCAGCTTAGGGAGATTTTCGAGTCTCAGAAGCCTAGGGATTGGGTTGTTTTCCGTGGCAGGCACTACACCTTCGAGGATGGTGTTTTGTCCCTTAAAGGCTCATGGGACGCCCTAAGGGCTGGTCTTCGCCAGGTAATGGGGAAGCATGGACGTGATAGCATGGAGGTTCTAAAAGCCTTTCTCCAGCTGGGCGGCAGCGGCGGTTTAATGGATGTGACCTCCCGCATTAAGCGTCCCGTAAATGCTGAGGCCATAATAGCTGATCTTGAAAGGCTGAAGATATTGGCAGTCTCCTATAGGGGCGACGGCTACACTGAGTGGAAGTTGTTAGATGAGGTTTTCCCGCTTATTCAGGAGGAACTAGGCGGCCCAGCGGAGAGGCGTCCCACTGCAGTGCTAAGGGAGGGGGCTATGCCAGCCGCTGAGGCTGCTGTGGCTGGCGAGGGGGAGGTGGATTATGTTGAGCTTGAGAGGCAGGAAATCGGGAAGATGGATAATAAATTCAACGAGTATTTAAGGGAACTGCTGAAAAGCCGCCTGGAATCCACAATAAGGTTTGGAAAAACCTTCTCAGCAGCTGCCCTTGCTGATTATCTAATGAAACTGTTTGGGTCGGTTCTGTACTTTGACAGTTTCTTGAGCATTATCCAGCAGTATGGCTTGGCTGATGTGGATATTGTCCATGAGAGTGGAAGAACGGGCATGCGTACAGGTTGGAACTTAGCCTTGTTCGGCGAGCCTGGAACGGGTAAAAGTTTCTCGACGAGGGATATGATTCTCGGCAAGCTTGACGCGAAGGTTTACCCCCACGGGATTCCCGGGCGGAACCGTTATGCAGGAGGTATGACGCCTGCCCGCTTCATAAGAATTGGTCAGGCTTATGTTGGCAGAACCTTCAACTTTATCATACCAGAATTCAACGACTGGTTTAGGTATAAGGGTATGGTTGAGCCGTTAAAGTTAGCTATGGAACGGGGAATAATAAAATATGAGCTTCACAGGGAGGTTATAGGTCCCTACCGCTTCGGCGGCTTCTTCTCAGTAAACTATAACGTTGCAACCTTCGGCAGAGGCTATGAAGTCACCATTTCAGATCCAAACTTCAGCCTGCCTTATGATGAATATGTTCTCGTTTTTGGTCCCAATGGCTATGAGTTCCGCATGATAGGGGAGCTTGTTGAATCGCATCCCGAAGGTGTTAAAGTGGCATCGTTTAATCCGGAAACCCTGCAGATGGAACTGTTTGAGATTACCGGATATCTTAAGCATCCCGTCTCTAGGATTTACGAGGTGAGATTACGTAGCGGCCGCAGAGTGAGAGTTACATTGGGACATTCGCTTTTCACAATTTCCAAGGATGGACTAATTAAATCCGTTCCGACAAGCAAGCTGAAGCCAGGCGATTATGTGGCTATTCCGAGGCGTCTGCCAGCTAATCCTAGGCCGCTTTCCAAACTGAATGTTGCATGGCTGCTTTTTAAAAATAATCTGCACGAGGGCATTTTTGTAAGGGATTTGTCCGTTAGAGAAGTGATTTCTAGAAGTTCAAATCCATCGTTAATGGACTTTAGTAGGCGAATTCAAAGGTCATACGCGGCGGTTCGCCATTGGAATAGCAATTCGATGATGCCATTATCCATTTATGCTGAACTTATGGATGTCCGCGGCATACCTGCCACGGCGGTTTTGCATTCAGCCAAAATGGACAGGGATTTCCCGGCCTTGATAGATGTTGATGAAGACTTTGCATGGTTTTTAGGGTTTTATGTTGCCCGGGGAGAAATTATTCATGGAAGATATGTAAGGTTGACTGTAAAAAAACCTGAACATGAAAAAAAGATCGTCAGATTTGCTGAAAAATTCGGCGTTGCAGTTTCTTATGATGGAAAGTTTATGGTTATGCATTCAATGATTCTGGCAAGGTTAATTATGGCGCTTGGCGCCGGCGTCCGCCGCCATGAGAAGCGTGTCCCTTCAGCAGTTTTTAATTTTTCAAAGGGTTGTGTAAAGGCTTTTACGGAGGGATGCCTTGCAGATGGAGGAAACCTTAGCTTGAAGGGCGAGGGTGTTTCTGCAGCTTTGAGTTGTCATTTGTCATCAGATAAAATGTACCTTCAAAGTTTCTTCGGTCATGGTGAATTTTTTGATGCTGTACCGGCAGTGGCTGTTAAAGAGTTGGTATACGCTCTTAGAAGGCGAAATAATCTTTCCCAGAGGGCCTTTGCAAAGCTGCTTGGTAATGCGGTTTCACGGTCTTTTATTGCTAATTTAGAAACGGGCCGTTATAGCGCGGTGCAAAGGTCTACGCTTTTAAGGATGATTGAGGCTTTGCCCAGCGATTTGAGCCTCACCGAGGAGGTACGTCGGCTTAGGATGCTGGTTTCCGGAGATTTAGCCTGGGATGAGGTTGTAGAGATTGTGGACACTGGGCTTGAGGAACCCACATATGATATTGAGGTTCGCCCAGAGGGTAGGGCTATTGAAAACTTTGTTGGAGGTTACGGGGGTGTAATATTGCATAATAGTGCTGTTGAGGATCGTATGCTTTGTAGGCTGCATAGACTTACAAAGGAGCGTTTCATTGAAATTGCCCAGAGTCAAAGGCGCTTGGCCTTCGGGGAGATAGACACGGAGAAGGGGGCTAGGAGGATTCGGGATCACGTTACGCTTGTTTATGCTATTGAAACTGGGCATCCTCTTGTTCGGGATCGTTTTCCAAAAAAGCCTGTTATGATTACGCCTAAGGCTTATGATTTAATTGAGAGGGCGCGTGATGCTATTTTGGA
>CAZAPQ010000135.1:0-26965 GCA_964487415.1 uncultured Candidatus Bathyarchaeia archaeon
TAATTAGGGAATGCCTAGGAAAGTTTAAATAAAAAATGGCTTACTTGTAGTTTGCTAATATAAAGAATGGTTGGCCATAATGTCAAAGGAATTCCGTCACATAGTCAGAATAATAGACACAGACATAGACGGTTCCCTAAAGGCCATATATGCCCTTAAAAAAATTAAGGGAATCAGCACAAGCCTAGCCAACGCCGTACTTAAAAAGGCTGGAGTAGACCCCCAAATAAGGGCAGGGTTCATCACCGAAGCCGAAGTTGAAAAAATTGAGGAAATATTGAAGGATCCATTGAAGCATGGAATACCAGCATGGCTTCTAAACAGGAGGAAGGATCTGGGAACCGGAAGGGACATGCACCTTATAAGCGCAGACCTTATTCTAAGGACAAAACTGGATATTGACAGGCTGAAAGAGATAAAGGCCTGGCGCGGTTATAGACATGCTTATGGATTAAAGGTGCGGGGGCAAAGGACAAGGACAACTGGAAGAAAAGGAAAAACTGTCGGGGTGAAGAAAAAGGCTGCTGCGAAGCCTGGAGGAGGTGGCGGATAGTTATGGGCGATCCGAAGAAACAGAAAAAGAAGTATGAGACGCCACGTTTTCCATGGCGGGCAGATATCCTACAGGAGGAGCTGAAGCTTTTGGGCCAATATGGACTGAGAAACAAGCGGGAACTTTGGCGCTGCAAGACGATGCTTTCAAAATATAGGGGAATAGCCCGCGCCCTAATAGGTAAAACTCCGGAAGAAAGAAAGAATATGGAGGCGCAGCTTCTAAACAGCCTAAAGAAGCTTGGCATAATCCACGAAACAGCAGTTTTAGACGATGTTCTAGACCTAACAGTAGAAGATGTTCTGGAAAGAAGACTCCAAACAATAGTATTCCGAAAGGGACTTGCCAAAAACATACATCAAGCAAGGCAACTTATAACTCATGGGCACATAGTCATAGGAAATCAGCGTGTCACAGTGCCAAGCTATATTGTTAAAAAAGAGGAGGAGGACAAAATAACATATGCGCCAGACAGTCCCCTTGCAGATCCAAACCATCCCCTACGTCAAGTCATAGCCATTCCCATTTCAGCCAGCCGCAAGGCCGAAGAAACCACAGATGAGGAATGAAAATGAGTGGCAGCGGAGCCCAAGCTTCTAAAAAGGCTGAAAGATGGGGTGTAGCCAACATTTACAGCTCCTACAACAACACTATAGTCCACATAACAGACCTATCAGGGGCAGAAACCATAGCCAGAACCTCTGGAGGAATGTTCGTTAAAGCCGACAGGCTTGAATCCTCTCCATACGCGGCAATGCGCGCAGCCACAGCAGCCGCTGAAATAGCCAAAGACAAAGGCATAACAGCCATCCACATCAAAGTTAGAGCCCCTGGAGGCTCAGGTCCAAGAACGCCTGGACCAGGAGCCCAGGCAGCCATAAGGGCCCTAGCGCGAGCTGGCTTCAGAATCGGCCGCATAGAAGAGGTTACACCCATACCCCACGATGGAACTCGACGACCAGGCGGAAGAAGAGGAAGAAGGGTATAGTCCCTTTATAGAGTTTCTTCTCTGTATTCTTTGAAATCAAGCACTGTGCAGGATCATTGAAACCTTCGTTTTTCCAAATTGTTAGCTTGACTTTTTGGGTTAGAGATAGAAAAATTGAAATAATGCACCAATATTCTATTCCACGGCACTGCAATTAATTATGTATCACGGAGCGTCGTTAAGTGGAAATAAAGACCTTGGAAAAAGACGATCGAAAATTTCGTTTACTCGTTCGGGGAGTTGACCCCCCATATATTAACGCCATAAGGCGAAATGTTCTTTCAGAGGTTCCATGCATGGCCATAGACGAAGTTGTCATCATTGAAAACTCTTCAGTCCTCCACGACGAAATTTTAGCCCACAGACTGGGGCTAATACCGCTAAAGACGGATCTTGACAGCTATAACCTCCCCGAGGAATGCTCATGCAAAAGCGAATTTGGATGCAACCTCTGTCGAGTCACCCTCACACTCGATAGGGAGGCAACAGACGAAACAATAACAGTTTATTCCGGCGATCTTGTCTCGGAAAATCCGAACATAGCGCCTGTAAGCGACAAAATTCCAATAGTTAAGCTTGCGAAGGGACAGAGGTTAAAGCTTGAAGCTTATGCAAGGCTTGGGAAGGGAAAGGATCACGCTAAATGGCAGCCTGTTTCGCTGAGCGCATATAAGTATATGCCTCGCTTGAAAGTGGATGAGAAAAACTGTGACGCGTGCGGGAAATGTGTAGACATATGCCCAAGAAAAGTGCTTGTAAAATCCAAGAGTAAAATTGAAGTCCGCGACCTATATGCTTGCGTTCTTTGCAGGGACTGCGTCGACGCCTGCCCCAAGGACCCTCCAGCTATAAGCGTTGAATGGGAGGAAAACGCTTTTATATTCATTCTAGAATCAACTGGCGCACTTCCCCCTGAAAGGATCATAGCAGAGGCTGTAAAAATATTAGATAGGCAGCTTGAAGAACTTGCAGGCCTAATTGAGGTGCAGAAATTTGAATGAAATTAAGGCCACGAACCCCCAGCTTGTGATGCTTGTTCGCTTCCTAAAGAAGCATAGCCGAGAGCATAAGGCAAAGATATGGAGAACTATAGCTGAAAATTTGGGAAAACCAAAAAGAAAACGTGTTTCAGTAAACATAAGCCGGCTAAACAGATACACCCAGAAAAATGATGTAGTGGTTGTTCCTGGAAAAGTATTAGGCGCAGGGAAACTTAACCATCCGATAACCGTGGCGGCCTTCGCCTTCTCCGAAAAAGCTAGGGAAAAAATCCAAAAAGCAAGAGGCAAATGTCTATCACTTATAGAGCTTGCCCAAAAAAATCCAAAAGGTTCAAACATAAAAATAATAGGGTGAAAACATGTCCGCAGATAGCTATGAAGAAGCCGTGATAAATGCTGAGGGGCTGATTCTCGGTAGAATGGCCAGCGTAATTGCAAAGCGTCTGCTAAAAGGCGAAAAGATAATCGTTGTAAACGCTGAAAAATCCGTGATCTCCGGTAAGAAAAAGAGTAAAGTTAGAGAGGCAAAGGAATTTCTTGAAGTAGGCTATCCTGGAAAGGGACCAATACATTACAGAAGACCGGATAGAATCATCCGAAGGACTATCAGGGGAATGCTTCCATATAAACAGCCGAAGGGCAAGGAAGCCTACAAGAGACTTAGCGTATATATAGGCATTCCTGAGGAGCTAAAGGATAAAAATATGGAAACTATAGAGGAGGCGCAAGCCAAAAAGCTGAAGTGCCCCTATTTCACGCTTGGAGAATTAGCTAAAGAAATCGGATGGAGTGTCGAATAACATGCCTGCAAAAAAGGTTTTAGTCGTAAGTGGTAAAAGAAAAACCGCTTTGGCCCGTGCCTTGGTTAGGCCAGGAACGGGTAGGGTGAGAATTAATTCTATACCGTTGGAAGTTTACGAGCCTGAGGTTGCCCGTGCCAAAATAATGGAGCCCCTGCTAATTGCCGATGAGGCACTTGTGAAGCAGTTAGATATAGATATCAAAACTTCTGGGGGAGGCTACATGGGGCAAGCGGAGGCTGCTAGAATCGCCATTGCAAACGCCCTTTTAAAATGGTCTAAAAGCACCCAGCTACGTGCAGCATTCGTTGAACATGATAGAACCATGGTTGCAGGTGATCCCAGACGTAAGGAACCCAAAAAGTTCGGCGGACCTGGGGCAAGAGCAAGAGATCAGAAAAGCTATAGGTAGTTAGGGTTGAGGAATAATGATCATACCTGTTAGATGTTTCACC
Source organism: uncultured Candidatus Bathyarchaeia archaeon (assembly GCA_964487415.1). Classification (GTDB taxonomy): domain Archaea; phylum Thermoproteota; class Bathyarchaeia; order Bathyarchaeales; family Bathycorpusculaceae; genus DRVV01. Next base: position 3,798 of record CAZAPQ010000135.1, read on the forward strand.
TGTGGGAGTCTCATCGGCGACAAGTGGGAAGAATTCTCAAGGAGGGTTAAAGCTGGAGAAGATCCAGGAGGGGTTCTGGACAGTCTGGGAATCAAGAGGTATTGCTGCAGGCGTATGATTCTATCCCATGTTGACATTATCGACGAGATCTTACGCTTCTATGAAGAGGCTGAAAAGAGGAGAGAGGCAAGACGCGGTTATCAATAGTTTGCGGAGGTCTGAAATGTCCACCATTATTGAGGATGTAATTGCAAGGAAAACCTTCAACAGCCGCGGTGACGAAACCATAGAAGTAGATGTAATCACAAACTCAGGTTTTGGAAGGGCTTCAGCCCCGGCTGGAGAAAGCCGCGGAAAGGGTGAAGTTGTGTATTACCCCCCAGGCGGTGTGGATGAGGCAATAAAGAAGGTTGAGGAGCTTATCGCACCTGAGCTTATCGGATTAAACGCTGAATTTCAGGATGAGGTAGATAAAACTCTCCATGAAATAGATAACACAAATGACTTTCGGGTTATAGGTGGAAACACCGCCTTCGCGGTTTCCCTTGCCAACGCCGAGGCAGCGGCAAACTCTTACGGTTTACCACTTTTTCATTACCTAGGCGGATACGCAGTGCGCGAGCTGCCATACCCGCTGGGCAATGTTATAAGCGGCGGAAAGCATGCCTATGGGAAAGCTCCGGATATACAGGAGTTTCTGGCATTGCCGTATGGGGGAGAATCGTTCAAGGAAGCCGCGTTGGCCAATGTGAAAATTCACAAGAAGGTCAAGGAGCTGTTAAAAAAGAGGGACAAGTCCTTTAGCTGTGGAAGAAGCGACGAGGGCGCATGGATTGCAAACATAACAAATACTGAAGCCCTGGAAGTAATGGCTACAGCCTGCGAGGAGGTAAGTAATGAAACTGGCTTGAAATGCGGTTTTGGCATAGACGTCGCATCATCATCCCTATGGAATCCTGAAACCAAAAAATATTCTTACAAGAGGGAGGGGAAGGAGCTGGATTCAGGGGAACAGCTTGAATTTATAAAAGAGATAATTGAAAGATACAATCTAGTTTATGTCGAGGATCCTTTTCATGAGGACGATTACGAAAGCTTTGCAGAGCTCACTGGTAAAGTAAAAACTTGCTTGATATGCGGAGACGACCTGTTTGCTACAAACAGTGAAAGGCTAAATAATGGAATTAAAAAGCATGCAGCTAACACGATAATAATTAAGGTTAACCAGGTGGGCACTTTGACGGATGCATTGGAAACCATTGAAACCGCGAAGCGGGCAGGGTATGTTCCCGTTATTTCCCACCGTTCAGGCGATACATGCGACTGGCACATAGCCCACTTAGCCGTGGCCTTTAAATGTCCAGTAATTAAAACAGGAATTGTTGAGGGTGCAAGAATAGCCAAAATAAATGAGTTAATAAGGGTTGAAGAGTTTCTCGGCGATAGAGCTAAAATGGCCGAGCTCCAAATATTCTAGGAGGAAGGAAATGTCTGACAAAATTGAAATTAAAAAGGAGAAATTTGACGAAGAAGCCGGCGTAAGCGCTGAGGAGGAGCTTTTGCTTCCAAGGGACAGTCTCCTCTCAGCTGGAATACACATTGGAACAAGGATGAAAACAAAAGATATGGAACAATTCATATACCGGGTTAGACCTGACGGACTGTTTGTTTTGGACGTAAAGAAAACCGACGAGCGGATAAGGGTTGCGGCAAAGTTTCTATCACGGTTTGAACCTTCAAAGATAGCGGCTGCAGGAGCGAGGCTTTACGCGCAGGAGCCTGTCAAAAGGTTCTGTGAGGTTACTGGTGCAACACCTGTGGTGGGGCGCTTCATCCCAGGGCTTCTCTCTAATCCGCTGTATCCAGGTCACATTGAGCCAAGCGTAATGATAGTTTCCGACCCGAAAGCGGATTTCCAAGCTGTAAGTGAGGCTTCATCGCTTGGAATACCAGTGGTAGCCCTATGCAGCACAGACAACGACTTCTCAGGAGTGGATTTGGTTATACCTACAAACAATAAGGGTAGAAGAGCTCTTGCAGTTATTTATTGGCTTCTGGCAAGACAGATTTTAAGGGAAAGAGGAGAACTTCCGCCGGATAAGGATTTGCAGTTGTCCATCGAAGATTTTGAGGCTAAAATCTCCAAAGAAGAAGAGGAGAGCAAATAATCATGGCGAGGGTTCGCCACCCTTACGTTGCCGGCTCCTTCTACGCTGGAACAGCGGAATCCCTTAAAAGGCAGATTGAAGCATGCTTCCTTCATAATCTTGGACCTGGAAAGATCCCTGAAGTTATCAAAGGCCGAATTGGTGGTATAGTTGGGCTTTTATGCCCTCATGCAGGATATATGTATTCTGGTCCTGTAGCAGCTCATGCTTACTATAATTTGGCTTTAGATGGGAAACCTGACATTATTGTCATCTTTGGGCCAAACCACACGGGTTTTGGAAGCGCATTGGCAGTTATGAATGAAGGAGTTTGGCGAACACCCTTGGGAGATATTGAGGTAGACGGTGAAACAGCTGATCAAATTATTAGGGAATCCAAAATTATAGATGCGGATGCTTCTGCCCATCGGTATGAGCATTCAATTGAAGTTCAGCTTCCATTTTTGCAATACCTTTTCGGTTCAAACTTTAAAATTGTGCCCATATGCTTTCTTATGCAGGATTTATCTTCAGCCATAGAGGTTGGGGAAGCCGTGGGGAAGGTTCTAAGCGGCAAAAATGCAGTTGTATTGGCCTCCTCTGATATGAGTCACTATGAGCCCCAAAGGGATGCGGAGAGGAAGGATAAAATGGCCCTTCAGGCAGTCGAGTCCATGGATGAGGAGAAATTATACTTCACAATTGAGAACTATAATGTGACTGCATGCGGCTATGGTCCCATAATCGCCCTTATAAGGGCTGCGAAAATTTTGGGGGCAAAGAGGGCAAAGTTATTATGTTACCGGACCAGTGGTGATGTTACAGGCGACTACTCAAGCGTTGTGGGTTATGCCGCTGTGCAATTTGTAAAATCGTGATATAAATGGGGGTTACTGCCTCAGCTCCAGCCAAAGTTATCCTTTTTGGAGAACACTTTGTTGTATATGGAGAACCCGCCATAGTTTTGGCCATAGATAAAAGGGCATATGCAAAGGCGGAGATTAGAAGCGACAATAAACTCTTTTTCCGTTCACTAAACCTTAAACTTTCAGGCTTTTTTGAAGATGGAAATTTTAGAGCCGAAGAAGGGGACCCTAAAGAGGCCAGAGTAAGGTTTGAGCCATTAAAATGTGCAGTGGATCAAGTGTTAAAAATTTTTGGAAGGAACATCGGGTTAAACATTGAGGTCAACTCAACGGTCCCAGTTGCCGCTGGGCTTGGATCTTCAGCAGCTGTAGCTTCTGCAGTAACAGCTGCTGTTGGTGCCCTTTTAAATGTTAAAATTTCTAGGGAGGATGTCTTTCGAATATCTTTTGAGGCTGAAAAATTTGCCCACGGCACCCCCTCAGGCGTGGACCCAGCCATATCAACATTTGGCGGTGTTTTAATGTTCCAGATGGACACAGGCTTCAAACCTATAGAGGTTAAGGCGGATATCCCCCTTATCGTAGGCCACACTGGTGTGGGTAGGTCGACGCGGGTTCAGGTTTCGAAGGTACGTAGCGTTAAAGAGAGGTATCCGCAAATTTTCGAATCCATGCGGGAAACAGCCCGTATCATAGTTCTGGAGGCTGCTGAAGCCTTAAAAAGGGGAGACTTGGAAACTCTGGGCTACCTAATGAATTTTAATCATGCTCTCCTTTATGGTTTAGGTGTTTCCGACGAGTCTTTGGAGTGGCTTATAAACGCCTCTAAGAAGGCTGGAGCACTGGGCGCAAAGCTGACTGGAGCCGGAGGCGGCGGGTGCATGATAGCCCTTGCAGAGGGCGGTAATGTTGAAAGGGTTTTGGAGGCTGTTCAAAGGGCTGGAGGTCATGCTTTTATAGCTAAAAAAATAGATGAGGGTGTTAGAATTGAGTCAAATTAGTACCATTATTTTGAAGATAGGCGGCTCAGTTATAACCAATAAGAGTGCAGAGCTTGAGGCACGCATGGATATAATAAGCAGCATAGCTGATCAAATACGAGAGGCAAACCCAAAAAATTTGGTAATAGTTCATGGAGGAGGAAGTTTCGGCCATCCACTAGCGCAAAGGTATGCTATTGGAGACGGCTTTAAGGATGAGTCCCAAATAACAGGATTTGCGGAAACCCATCATGTAATGACGGTTCTTAATGGGCTGTTTATGGATGCCCTAATATGGAGGGGCATACCGGCAGTAAGCATTAACCCACTATCATGTGTATTAACGCGCAAAGGTAGGATTCAATGCTTTGAAATGGCGCAGCTAAAACAGTTTTTGAAAATGGGTTTTCTCCCAGTCCTCCACGGAGACACCGTTTTAGATACGGAGCTGGGTTTTACTGTGCTATCTGGAGACCAACTAGTGTCATATCTTGCAATTCAGCTTAAAGCGGAAAAAATTCTGATAGGCGTTGACGTAGACGGGCTTTATGAGGAGGATCCTAAACTAAGCGCTGGGGCTAGAATGCATGAGAGGTTAAGTTTAGAGGAGCTTAAAAAAGTCCATGAAAGCTTGGGAGAATCAAGCACCGCTGCAGATGTGACTGGCGGGATGCGCAGTAAAATAGCTGAATTGATTCCAGCAATAGAGCATGGGGTTCCCGCATTAATTTTTAATGCAACAAAGCCAAAATATGTCTATAAAGCCATTAAAGGAGAGAAGATAAGAGGCACTTTAATAGAGAAGGAATAGGCGATTGATTGACAAAACTAGAAAACGCAAGGCTGACCATATCAGAATAGGCATTAGCCAAAACGTGCAGGCAAGAAATGTAACAACAGGTTTTGAAGAAGTCCATTTAGTGCACAGGGCCTTGCCGGAGGTTGATAAGGATAGAATAGACTTAGCTACAACGGTTTTTAATCATAAATTCGCGGCTCCCATAATTGTCAGTGCCATAACCGGGGGGACGCCTGAAGCAGAGAAAATTAACGCCACTATGGCCACGGTTGTTGAGAAGCTTGGGCTGGGCATGGGTGTGGGAAGTCAAAGGGCTGCTATTGAGGACAGAACCCTTGAAAAAACTTTTTCGATAGTGAGGGAAAAAGCTCCCACAGCTTTCTTAATGGCGAACATAGGTGGAATACAATTAGTTAGGGGATACTCCATAAAGGATGCGAAAAGAGCAATAGAGCTGATTGATGCTGACGCTTTGGCAATACACTTGAACCCTCTTCAGGAAGTCATCCAGCCGGAGGGTGAAACGAACTTTAGAGGGGTATTAGAAAAAATAGGGGAAATAGCCAGAGAACTCGACAAGCCGGTGATTGTGAAGGAAACCGGAGCCGGGATATCTGCGGAAGAAGCCAAAAAACTTGAAGCCGTAGGAGTGAAGGGCATAGATATTAGTGGCGCCGGTGGCACAAGCTTCGCTGCAGTTGAATATTTCCGCGCGGAAGAAATGAATAATGTTCGCCAGAAAGTTTTAGGTGATATATTCTGGGATTGGGGTATACCCACCGCCATAAGCCTAATCGAAGTATCCCAAACAGTTAGAATTCCGGTCATAGCCTCAGGGGGAATACGCACAGGGCTTGACGCTGCAAAAGCATTGGCTTTGGGTGCGAACCTTGTCGGTATCGCTCAGCCAGTGTTAAAAGCTGCCGTTAAAGGCGTGGAGGAAACAGAGACGCTGTTATCCTTGCTTATAGAAGGATTAAGAAGCACTATGTTTTTAGTTGGCGCTCAAAGCATAGAGAACCTTCGCAAAGTTCCCGTGGTTGTAACTGGAAAGGTGGCTAAGTGGCTTAGGCTGAGGGGTTTCAATGTAGATGACTATGCTAGGAGAAGTGGGACTTAATGGAGATAGAGAAACTCCTTGAAGAGAAGGCGCCTCTAATTAACAGGGCCATTGAAAAGTATATCCCAAGAATATTCTCAGAAAAGGATATAATCTTCAAAATAAATCCACCAAGATACTCGCATAATCTAGAGGCAATAAACAAAGCCGTGGCTGAACCCATATGGGAGTTCTTGGACAGGGGAGGTAAAAGGTGGCGCCCAACCCTGTTTCTGCTCATATGTGAAGCCTTAGGTAAAAATCCTGAAGATTTTCTGGATTACGCAATAATTCCAGAAGTTGTTCACAATGGGACACTAATAATTGATGATATCGAGGATTCATCAGAGCTTCGCAGGGGTAAGCCTTGCACTTACAAGATCTACGGCTTAGACGTGGCTGTGAACGCTGGAAATACCATGTACTACCTGCCCCTACTCCCCCTTATGGAGAATAGAGGAAAAATAGGGGCTGAAAAGCTTTCAAGATTATATGAAATTTACGTGCAGGAAATGATTAACCTCAGCTTAGGCCAAGCCATGGATATAGCATGGCACAGAGGCTTAGCCAACGCCGATATGATAGAGGAGAAGGATTACCTTCAAATGTGTGCATATAAAACCGGCACCCTTGCAAGGATGGCTGCAAAAATGGCAGCCGTGCTCGCCGATGCAGATTACGAGCTGGTTGAGAAGCTTGGGAGATTCGCCGAGAATATTGGAATAGCCTTCCAGATACAGGATGACATCCTAGACCTCGTAGGCGAAGAATTCGCCGAAAGAAAAGGCGGAAGAGGGCAGGACATAACCGAAGGAAAGCGAACTTTAATGGTGGTCCACACCCTAAAAGTTGCAAGTCCAGAGGATAGAGCAAGACTCATTGAAATCCTTAAAATGCATACGTCGGATCAGAGGCTTAGAGACGAAGCCATAGCCATAATGCAAAAGTACGGCTCTATAGAATATGCTAAGAGACTTGCGAGAAAAATCGTTGAGGAAAGCTGGGAGCAGGTGAAAGGGCTGCTTCCCGAATCAGGGGCGAAGGAAAAGTTAAACACCTTCGCACGTTTTCTTATTGAAAGAAAAATCTGAAAGGGGCGTCAACACTGACTGCGACAGGCATAGACATCATGATAGAGGAGCTAATACGGAAACACGCATTAATAAACGCCATAAAGCACGGTGGAAAGGCACAATCTGGGGCTGTTCTTGGAAAAATTCTGGCAGAGAGGCAAGAATTAAAGAGCAGGGTTAAAGAATTAGCTGCAGTTGTAAACAGGATTGTTAAAGAGGTTAATGCCCTTCCGCCTTCAGAGCAAAAACGCATTGCAGATGAGATGGGACTTGAAATAGTTGAAAGGGAAAGGGCAGAGGAGAAGAAACTTCCGCCACTGCCGAACGTTGAGAAATACCAAACTGTGGTGACACGTTTTTCACCCAACCCTGACTGTGTCCTACATTTAGGATCGGCCAGAGCCATAGTCCTATCCCATGAATATGCTCGCACTTACCAGGGCAAGTTCCTTCTGCGATTCGAGGACACAGATCCAAAGCTGAAAAGGCCAGTTTTAGAATTTTACGATAGAATAAGAGAAGACTTAGCATGGCTTGAATGCAGGCCAGATGAGGAGTACATTCAAAGCGATAGAATACCAATTTATTATGAACATGCGGAAAGACTTCTGAAGGATGGAAACGCCTACGTTTGCATATGCCAGCCCCAAGTGTTCAGGGAAAAGATTATAGCCCAACAGCCCTGCCCCTGCCGTAATCTACCCCCAGAAGAGCATCTTGAAAGATGGAACCGCATGCTTGAAGGTCACTACGGCGAAGGCGAAGCCGTGGTACGAATCAAAACGGATTTAACCCATCCAAATCCAGCGGTAAGAGACTGGCCTGCCCTCCGCGTTATAGATACTGAAAAGTTTCCACATCCAAGAGTTGGCGATAAATATCGCGTTTGGCCCCTATACAACTTTGCATGCGGCATAGATGATCATTTAATGGGTGTCACTCACATAATCCGAGGCAAAGAACATCTGACGAACATGACCCGCCAAGAATACATGTACAAGCATCTTGGCTGGCAGTACCCTGAATCCATACACTATGGCCGCCTAAAAATTAAGGGAGCCCACCTAAGCAAATCAAAGATAGTTCATGGGGTTAAAAGCGGTTTATTCGAGGGCTGGGATGACCCTCGATTGGCAACATTCGCGGCCTTGAGGAGGCGAGGGATAACGCCAGAAGCCATTAAAAAGCTTATTATCGATGTGGGACCGAAGACCGCGGATATTGTTTTAAGCTGGGAGAACCTATATGCACATAACCGCAAGATCCTTGATCCAGAGGTGAACCGCTACTTTTTCGTTCCATCGCCCATCCAGCTTACAGTTTCAGGGGTTCCCCGATTCTTCACGGCTAAAGTACGCTTACACCCCGATTATCCCCAAAGGGGCTACAGAGAATATTCCATACAACCTTCAGGAGAAGACCGCACTGCCCTTTTCTGGATCTCAAAAAACGATGTGGAAAATTTTGATGCTGGAAGGATAATCCGCCTTATGGAACTATTTAATATAAGAATCGAGAAGATCGAATCCTACGCCGTTGAGGCTGTTTTTGAAAGCGAGTCTTATCAAGATGCCAGAAAGGAGGAGGCTCCGCTTATCCACTGGGTTCCAATAGGCGCCGACATACCGTGCCAAGTTGTAATGCCAAACGCGACAAGAATAGACGGCGTAGCTGAAATTGCATGCAGAGCACTAAACCCTGGTAAAATAGTGCAATTCGAAAGATTCGGCTTTGTAAGAATAGATGATGTTGGCGTCAAACTCAAAGCCTATTATGCCCACAAATAGGGGATGGATAATGCATAAAAGGGATAAGATAATTTTATGGCCAATATACTTTGATGCAGCTAAAACCCGTGGGCAGGGCAGAAGGGTCCCTAAAACGCTTGCTGTACCCTCTCCAAGAATTGACGAGCTAAAAGAAGCTGTTGAAAGGCTCGGACTAAAATACGAGATGCTGCCGGAGGCCAGCTATCCTAAAACGCCATGGCTTAAAACCGGCGTTCTTCTGGTAGATGGACGTGAGAAGAAAAATAGTCTAGTTAAAAAGGTTGCAAAACAGCTTTTAAAGCTTCGAGAAAATTTTTCTTCAAAATAGCCTAGCCTACTCTCGCTCTTTTATAAGAACGGCGTTTATAACCCCATCCTGTCCTGTGCGTGAGGTAACACGGGCTAGGCCCAAAGGGGTTTCAATTATTGCTCCTTTTGTTATTACTCCCCTTCTGTCATAGTCCACATTTGCTGGATTTTTGACAACACGCAGAATTTCAACCTTCTGGGTTTTTCCAGTTTTCGAATCCGCCACGCAGACATATTTATCGCTTAAAAGCTTAACTTTAATGTTGCCTCCTCTTGTCCGCTCAATTTTTCGTTCAGGCTCGCCTAGAACGGTTTCCACTGGAAAAGAACCTGCCTCAAACTTTCTTTTGCCTCGGTAAGGGCGCCTCTTGCCTCCGGTGGACTTTCTCTTATGAAGATCGCCATGCCAAACAGACATTCTAACTCCCTTTAAGCCTCAACTCTTTAGGCTTGTTCACTAGAGCGATGTTTAACATATAAATCTATCCCTCGGTCAGCTACTTGTTGGGAACTGTTTTTCCTCTTTTTCCTCAATAGCCGCCATTCCAAGAATTTTTCTCAATTCCCGTTTCATGGCGGCAACATCTCGGCTTAGGCCGAAATAATCTGCAAAGTAATCAGTTGTTCTTAAAACTATAGAGCGTCCCTTCCGCTCAGAGGTTATCAATTCCATCTCCTTGAGCAGCCTAATATGACTGTAAGCATGGCGCCCACGTACCTCAACAACCCTTTTTTGGGATACCGGCTGCCGGAGAGCTATGTATGACAGAGTTTTTAGCGGTCCCGCCGAGACAAGCGGTCTCCTTGCAAGCTTCCTAACATGTTGCGTGAATTCAGCCTTAAGCTGTAAAACATAGCGCTCATCCTTCAGCTCTAATATTTCAAGGGCCGTGTTCCTGCTGGCATATTCCTGTCTAAGCGCTGTTAAAAGCTTTTTAGCCTTGCTTCTAGATCGCGTCTTCAGAATAGAGCATATTTCAGAAAGGTCTAAAGGTCGCCCTGCAACATATAATGCAGCCTCAACTAGGGCGATTTCTTTACGTAGCTTGTTTTCCGCTTGTTCACTTTCAAGAGCCTTTTCAAAATCCTTAGGTTGCCCTTTCGTTTCCTCCAGATCCTAGGCCTCCAATGGCTATGTAAATCTCTTCTGTTTCTTCATTTTGCCATAGGGTGACCTTCCCGCTTTGAGCTAAGAATAACAGAATTATGAATGTGCTTATGGCTTGTAGTCTCGGCATTCCATTTATCAGCTTTGAGAACTCTATTATCCCTGAGCCCTTAACCTGTTCATATAATGTTCTGTAGAGTTCCTCCATCTGAAGTTCAATCTTCATAAGATAATAGTCAATTTGTGGAATGATATCTGAAGGTGCGGGAAGAATAGGCTCAGTTTCCCTTTTCTCGTAAATAGCTAATTTTTCGTTTTTTAAAATGTCGTCTAGGACCTCTAGCAAGTGTTTTATTGTTGTTGAAGTTAACTCGTGCCTCAGGGGAAGGAAAAGAGGCGGAGGAATGAAATCTTCTGGAATTTTGGGCGGCTGTGGAGGTTCCTCGAGTTTTAGAAGCATCTTTGACTTCATGAGGTATACGAAGGCTGAAGAGTCTAAGGCCACCCCTGATGCTCTGAAGTCAACTTGCCCGTTTTTCTCCATTTCTTGGAGAAATGTTGTAAGCAGGTAGGAAATGTTAATGTCCCATGGTGTTAGCCTTTCAAGTTTATGGAAATCAAATAAGATGTTCCATGGAGGCCGCAGATAAAAAGGCTTTTGGACGATAATTGGGGACATTAGCTTTTCACTTCCAGAAACCTTGCTGAAACCACTTGGGAAACGCCGTTACGCGCGTATACTCCATAAACTTTATGGGCTTTGTTAACCATTTCAGGCTTTAGGGTGATAACAATGAACTGGGCTTTCTCTGATTCCTCCACCAATAGATCTGCAAGTCTAGATGTGTGGAATGGATCCAAGTGGGCGTCAACTTCGTCAAAAATGTAGAAGGAGGCTGGGCTGAAATCCTTTATCGCGAATAGAAAGGCCACAGCAGCCACTGAACGTTCGCCGCCGCTTGTCCCGCTTACAACTATGGCTGGTTTCATTGGGAACTGCACAATCATGTCAACTCCGCCGGCGAAGGGATTCTCAGGATTTTCTAGACTTAAGGTTGCTTTGCCTCCTCCAGTGAGCTTGAAGAAGTATTTCTGTAGGTTTTGGTTTATTTTTTCGAAGGTTTCCATAAAAGCTTTAAGTTTTTTGCTTTCCACCTCTTCCATGAATCTTATTATCGCCTGTTTTTCCCTTTCAAGTTCGTTCAGTCTAAGGGATAGTTCTTTATAGCGGGAAATCTGCTCGGCATAGTGGGAAAGTGCAAGCTGATTAACAGCGCCTATTCTTTCAATTTCAAATTTAAGCATCTTAAGAGAGGTTTCAGCTCCTTCAACTTCTTTAACTGTCACTTGCAGCGGCTCTTCATACCCCAGCTGTCGCAGTTGAGCCTGCCATTGTTCAAGCTGCACCATGGAAGTTTGGATATTCAGCTGGAATTGGTTTACTAGGCGGTCAACTTCTTCATATTCGGAGTCAAGTCTACGGAGCTCCTTGTCTATGTCGTCTATTTGATTAGCAAATTTTCTGGATTCCTCTTTTGCCGATAAAACAGTTTTTGAAAGTTCACTAAAGCTCTTCTCCTGCTCTGCTAGTTCGCTCTCCAGCTTTTCCCTTTCCTTTAGCGCTTTTTCCAATTCGGTTTCCGTTATCTTTATTTGTTGCTCGATCCTTGTCAGTTGTACTCTCACGTTTCTGTAGCTTATTCTTAAAATGTTATCAAATTGTGATTGAAGCGTTGAAATTTCGGTTTGTATGCTTCCAAGCTTCTGCCTTAATGTAATTATCTCCTCAGCCAGTCTTTCCCGTTTAATCTCCATTTCTTGTATATTTGTTGGATCCACCATCCGCCTTAAAATCGCCAAATCCGCTTGAAGTTTCCTTATGTCTTTTTGTATGCTGCTCTTCTCAGCCTTCATGTTCAAAATTTTTGATTTTTCAGCGTCAAGTTCGCTTTGAATTTTTTTAATGTTCGCTTCAACCCTTCTAATATTAGATTTTATTCTTTGAATCCTTCTTCTAACACGGGCTATTTCCCTATCAATAGTGGATATAACCTCTAATAAGCGGGCTGCCTCCACGCGGATTCTATCAACTTCCTCCTCGAGGGATAGAACATAATTGCTTCTTTGGGAAAGATGCTGCTGTAAAGCCTTAACAGCCTCGTCTAGGCTTTTTATAGCATTCTCGCTGGGTATAATTGCGGAAAAATCTATAGGAGCACGGTAGTAACCACTCTCCAAGGCGCCTCCAGGTTCATAGAGATCTCCATCTGCCGTGACCACGCGATATCCTTTACTTGATAACTCGAGTGCTGCTTTACTGTCAGGGGCGATTAACGTGTCGCCAAAGACGAAATAAACGGCAGGTTCATACTGCTTTGAACACTTTATAAATGAGAAGGCGGCGCCTGTGGCGCTGCTTCCTTCTGGAACGTTTAGCGGCTTGATGTTTGAAATTCCTTCAAGGGGTATTATCTTTATTCTGCCTAGTTTCATTTTTCTCAAAGTTTCAGTGCATGTAAAAGCTGTATCGAAGTCCTTAACAACCAGTGCATCTAACCATCCGCCAGCGGCTATCTCTAAGGCTCTGTTATAGGTTTTGTCAATTTTGATAAGGTTGCGGAGTCTACCATATATTCCTGAAATAACACCTAGCTCACCCAGCTCCTCAATGCTTTTTAGGGCTTTCTCTTCTACGGCTAATGTTTCCGCCAGTTCCCTTTGAGTGGCGAATTCTACAACGGCTTCACGGGCGGATTCAGCTATTTTCCCTGCTTCAGCTATTTCCCTTTCTATAGCCTCTTTTTGAACTTTCCTCCTTTCAAGGAGAATTTCCAGGTTTTTAAGCTGTTTTTTCTGTTCTTTTTGAACTTTCTCAAGTTCGTCTAGAGATTTTCTAAGTTCTTCAAGGTTCGCAGAGAAACGTTCTCTGCGGGCATTTAATTCTTGAAGTCTTCTCTCCCCATTCCTGATAGCCGTTTGGCTTTTGGTGTGTTCAGTCCTCAGATCTGTCAGTCTTTTATAAAGTTTGTCAAATTTCGCCTCTGCCTCCCTTAACTTTTCGCTGTTTTCACTAAGATTGTTCCAAAGCTGGGCTATTTCATGTGAAAGGGCATCGTGCTCCGCTTGTTTGGCATTAATCTCATTCAAAACACGCGCATATTCACCCTTTAGGCGTCTTATTTTAAGCCTGTTTTCATGTATTTCTTCCCTTATGGTCTGGCATTGCTGGATGGTGTTTTCTCTAACATTTTTAAGAGCATCTAAACTCGACTTTTCCGAGTTTATTTTTGTTGTTAACTCTGCAATTTTAGATTTTAACTCCCCGATCCTTATCTGAACTTTTAAAACTTGAGAGCCTCCTCCCTCGATAAGCTCTGAGCTTAGTTTACGCCATTCCCCTTCAATCTCCTTACGTTTTGATCTATATTGTTCACGTCGAATCCTCAGCTTTTCAAGTTCATTTTTTACCTTTTCCATCTGAGCTGAGTCTTGTTTTACCTTTTCCCGTGTTTGCAAAATTTTAAAAGATAGCATCAGTGCCTCAAACTTTTTCATTTCATTCTTTAGGAAGTTGTATCTTAAAAGTTCGTTACGTTCCCTTTCAAGGTCTTCTACACGCCTTTGAACCTCTTCTATTCTGCCCAAAGCCATGCGAATTGCCATATCCGCGTCTCGAAGCTTCTCCTCAGCTTCAGCTTTCTCCGCATCGTATTGAGCTATTCCGACAAGATCCTCAATTATTTTCCTTCTCTCTAAAGGTGAAATATCTGCTAATCGAGTTACCATTCCCTGCAATATTATATTCTGACTTGTAGAACTTATCCCTGCGATGGAGAGAATTTCCATCAAATGGGCTCTTGAAATCCTCCTACCATTAAGTCTGTACACGCTTTGGCCATCACGATAAACCTCGCGGGAAATAGTGACAACAGCCGTGTCAACGGGAATACGTCCATCCGTATTATCAAACTGTATAGTTACTTTAGCCATTCTTCCCCTTTCCAGTTCAGCTCCCTGGAAAATCAGTTTTGAGGATGTTTCAGCGCGGAGTCTTTTCGTGCTCTGTTCGCCCAACGCAAATAGGACAGCGTCGATAATATTCGACTTTCCGCTGCCGTTCGGGCCGGTTATAGCGGTAAAATCTTTATCTAACGCTATTTTGACAGTCTGCGACCCGAAGGATTTGAAGCCCCTAAGCTCTATTCTTTTGATGTAGGGCATTAAACTTGGTCCTCGCAGCTGCTAAAATCAAACCATACGTGAACTCTCATGATTTTCGTATAGAGTTTTGCGCTGCCAAGTTTTAACAATTATGCATATCTCAGCATCATTTTTCAATTTTTCACCCATGTCTTTTAGCCATCTTTTTGACAAAATCTTTAACAAGCCCATTTTCGCCATAGACAAGTAAGCACCCGTCCTTCTGTTTTTCAACTGATAGGCCAAGCTCCCCAGCTAAAGTTTCAATCATATCGGCTGGCATATCCTCGGATGGTTTTATTCGAATCCACTTTTGCTCCTTCGGGGTTCCAGGGATAAACCTAATCTCCTCAACCTCCCCATCAGGCTGCGTGTATGCTTCCTCTAAATATTTCATCCACTCATTCACATATTCGTCTCCAATTTTCTCCTGCCCCTTAGATAGGAGAAAAGCCTCCAAGTTTTGGAGGTGTTCCTCAATTTTCTGACTTGTTTCAAGACGAGAGGGGTCCGCCCTAAGTATGTTAATGAGAGTTTTTGCGGTCTTTAAATCGTTAAGAACATATGCTGGAACATTTACACCTCTCCTCTTTAAGTCCAAAATCATCTTTTCCAATATTTTCCAAACCGCCAGATAACCCATGAATAATCTCCAGACTAAATTTTATCAAAATCACTATAAATGGTTATCACCATACGTTAGTGTGAAAATCAAATGTTCATTTTAGACATAGGAGGCTGAGGGTGCCCCCTGTCGGGCTTCGGGCTTAAACCTATATATGTAACAAGACTCTGAGTATGCATCGTTATATATTGATGTGATGCTTTTCAGAAAGCGGAAATAGTCATGGGCATGGACCATTAGGGAAAAGGTTTTTAGTTTAGTTGTTATATGAGTGTTCTGCAAAGGAATTAGTGAGGCTGTATAAATGTCAGTGTTTGCAGCTCCCGGAGCCTATGACCGTGCTATAACTGTTTTCTCACCAGATGGTAGGCTATTCCAAGTTGAATATGCTATGGAACTGGTTAACCGAGGAGCAACTATTTTAGGGATAAAGTGTTCAGAAGGTGTGGTTTTAGGCGCGGAGGAAACCATTGAACCTCTAGAAGAGGCGGAGTTCTCATGGAAAATATTCAAAATAGATGAGCATATAGGCGCGGCCATAGTTGGATTAAGTTCTGATGCTAGAATTTTAGTTGATCAGGCGCGAATTTACGCTCAAAGTAACAGGTTAACCTATGATGAACCAATAGATGTTGAAGTTGTCACCAAACGTGTATGCGATATAAAGCAGCTTTACACGCAGCATGGAGGAGTACGGCCCTTCGGAGTTTCAATAATCTTCGGCGGCGTTGACAAGACTGGAAACAGGATTTTCATGACTCATCCCAGTGGCACTTATAAGGGGCATAAGGCTACTGCTGTAGGTGCTGGAAGAGAAACGGTGATGACCATACTGAAGGATGAATATAAGGAGGACATGAGCCTCAAAGACGCCGTAAATCTTGCAGTGAGATGTCTCATAAAGGCGCTGGAGGCTAGACAGCTTCAGCCAAGAATAAAGATCGCCGTTGTTCCCGCAGCGACAAAGAAATTTGAGATGCTCAGCGAATCTGATGTTGAAGGTTACATTAAGAGTTTAGACTTATCTAAGTGAAGATGATGGGCGAAAAATATACAATAGCCCGCTTTTCAAAGGATGGTGTGCAATTCGAAATCCTTGTTAAGCCAGACAAGGCCCTAGATTATAGAATGGGAAAACTTCCTTCGCTTTCCGAAGTTCTGGTGACAGAAACAATATTCTCCGATGCAAACAAGGGCACGAAAGTTTCCGAAGAGGCCTTGCGAAAGGTTTTTGGGACAACCGACCAGCTTAAAGTGGCGGATGCGATTCTAAAAAGGGGGACACTGCAGCTAACCACAGAGCAGCGAAGAAAAATGATTGAAGAAAAACGGAGACAAATAATAACCTTCATATCTAAAAATTGTGTGGATCCCAAGACAAATCTTCCCCATCCGCCCATGCGAATCGAACAGGCTATGCAGCAAATCCACTACTCAATAGATCCATTTAAGCCCACGGAAGAGCAGGCCAGAGAGGTTATAAAGCTACTAAGGCAGGTTCTCCCCCTAAAAATTGAGCAAATATCCGTTAGCGTTCACATCCCAGCGGGGTACGCGGCTAAAGCATATGGCGCTTTAAAGGCTTTTGGGACAATAAAGCATGAAGAGTGGCGTTCGGATGGTTCATGGCAAGGTGTATTAGAGATGCCCGCAGGACTTTATGGGCCTTTTCTCGAAAAAATTGGCGAGGTCACCAAGGGAACCGCTGAGGCGAAGGTAGTATCCTGAGAGTTGAACTAAATTATAGGTTGATGATTTATGACAACATTTTTTGAGAGGAGGCAGCTCGTAACCCCTGGAGATTTGCTTGCCAAAGGCGACTATGTAGCTGGCGAGAACACGTACAGAGAAGGTGATGGAATATATGCCGCTAGAATAGGTCTCGTAGAATATGAGAATAAGAAAGTCAGCGTTGTCGCATTGAGGGCCTTCTACATTCCGAAGGTAGGCGATATTGTTATAGGCGCCATCGTAGAGGTCGGCTTCAGCGGGTGGACTGTTGATATAAACGCGCCCTATAAGGCCATTTTAAAGGCTTCAGATGTTTTGAACCGACAGTTTAAGCCGCAGAAAAATGATCTTACTGAGGTTCTTGATGTAGGCGACTTGGTAGTGGCGAAAATAATTGCTTATGATAGAACCCAAAACCCGCTTTTAAGCGTAAGCGATCCCGGATTAGGGAAAATAGCACGTGGACAAATTGTAAAGATCACACCCACTAAAATTCCAAGGGTTATAGGAAAGAAGGGCTCCATGATCTCATTAATAAAGCAGGAAACTGGCTGCCACTTGGTTCTAGGACACAACGGTGTTATACTAATCACGGGCAAAAGCCCCGAAGATGAGGAGCTGGCAATGTTGGCTATACGCAAGATTGAAGAGGAATCCCATATAAGCGGACTTACAGACCGCATATTCCAGATGATAAAAAGGGAAAAAGAGAAGAGGGGAGGTGGCATAAGTGAATCAAAAGCCTGAATCTTTAATTAAAGATGGGTTAAGACTTGATGGAAGGAAACCCGATGAATTAAGACCCATAAAAATTGAGGTAGGCGTTTTATCAAACGCTGATGGTTCAGCCTATATTGAGCAGGGTAAGAATAAAATTTTAGCAGCCGTTTATGGGCCGAAGGAGCTTCATCCAAAGCATTTAGCATTGCCTGATAGAATGGTTTTAAGATGCCGCTATCATATGGCGCCATTCTCGGTTCAGGAGCGAAAGTCACCTGCACCTTCACGCAGGGAAATAGAGCTCTCAAAAGTTGTTAGAGAAGCCCTTGAACCAGCAATTTTCATGGAATATTACCCGCGAACAGCCACAGATGTTTTCGTGGAGGTTCTGCAGGCTGACGGTGGTACAAGATGCGCAAGTATAACTGCTGCTTCGCTAGCCCTGGCTGATGCTGGAATGCCTATGCGTGATCTTGTGGCTGCATGCTCAGCTGGAAAAATTAACGATACCATAGTTTTGGATCTGATGGATATTGAGGATAAAGATGGAACAGCTGATGTTCCAGTGGCTTATATGCCGAATTTAGGCGTTATAACATTACTGCAGATGGATGGAATACTCACGCTTGAGGAATTCGAGAGTGCGGTTAACTTGGCTATCAAGGGATGCGAAAAGATTTACAATCTACAGAAAGAAGCCTTGAGGGCGAAATATGTAAGCGCAAAGGAGAGTGAAGAATGATGTCAATAGTTGTCCGTGTTAAACAAAAGCAAATCGCCCAGTTGATCGCTAAAGGAAAAAGGCTGGACGGCAGGGGCCTAAACGATTATAGAGAGATAAAAATTGAGCAGGGAGTCATTGAGAAGGCGGAAGGTTCAGCAAGGGTTCTCCTTGGAAAAACCGAAGTTATGGCAGGGGTGAAAATTGAAATTGGCCAGCCATTCCCGGACATGCCGAACGATGGGGTTTTAACGGTGAACGCTGAGCTTGTTCCTTTAGCTTCACCCACCTTTGAACCAGGACCACCGGATGAGAATTCCATAGAACTCGCCAGAATCGTGGACAGGGGCATAAGAGAGTCTAAAGCTGTGGATCTTGGAAAACTCTGCATAGAAGCAGGTAAAAAGGTCTTCATAATATTTGTGGACATCTACGTACTTAACCATGATGGTAATCTGATAGATGCCTCCGCATTGGCGTCAATGGCTGCGCTGCTTAACACCAAAATTTTTAACTATGAGGTTGAAGGAGGGGAAGTAAAAATAAAACCTGGGTATACACCACTTCCAGTGCGGCAACATCCCGTGTCAGTAACCTTCGCTAAAATAAACGATAAACTGGTAGTAGATCCGTGGCTTGAAGAGGAACAAGTAATGGACGCGAGATTAACCATAACAACAGACGATGATGGAAACATATGCGCAGTCCAGAAGGGTGGAAGCGGATACTTTACATCCAAACAGATAATGGAAGCAGCCCACATTGCCAGAGAGAAAGCTGCAGAAATTAGGAAAAGTTTGGGTTGGGTGAAATAATATGGGAAAGCGAACCAAGAAGGTCGGCCCTACAAGGGGACTTGGCGCCCGTTATGGGGCAACCGTTAGGAAACGCTATGTTAAAGTATTCACTGAAATGAGAAAGGAGCATAGATGTCCCCAATGTGGCTTCACACGGGTTAAAAGGGTAAGCGTTGGCGTTTGGCAATGTAGAAAATGTGGTTTTACCTTCACAGGCGGGGCATACACGCCTACAACTAAGCTTGGAATTATATCTAAGCGTGTGGCCAGGGGAGTTCCAGTAGAAACTAAAGAGATCGAAACCGTCAAAGAAGAATAGGCATGAAAATTTTGATACTGTTAACCACCTCTCGAAGGCCCACAAGAAATGTTAGGGCATTCTGCAGAGATCTTTCCCACGTGATTCCGGGGACATTGCGCGTGAACCGAGGAAAACTCAGCAAAATGGGGGTTGCGGGAAAGGCCTTAGAACTGAAGGCTGAAAAGGTTGCTATTATCGACAGATGGAAGGGTGGCCCAGGTAAAATACAATTGTTCAGAGTTGCAGGTGAAGAGGGATTAAAGTTAATTCCGCCAATAATCTATCTGCGCAGTGTAACACTTAGGAGGGAAATTCCAGGAGCCATAATTAAAGGACGGCGAATAAAATCAATAGCCATCGAAGAACCCCCAAACACCACAAGTAATATGGAAAAGTTTAAGAATGCATGCTCAGAATTTTTTGAAATCCCAATTATATCCCAAAGTGAAGTTTTAGAAGGCAAATATGATGCTTCGATGAAAATTTTCACGGATAACGCGGGCTACCTAATCGTAACATTCATACTTTTACCTGAAAAAATTGAGACAGGCCCCAGAATGAAAATATCCCATTTAATATGGGAAACAAACCATGCAGGCTAGGGCAATAATACGGTTAAAGTTTCCCTCTGAAAAGGAGTTAAGAGCGGTCTATTTAGCTTTGAAGCCCGAGGCTGAGAGGCCGGCGACGAACCGGTGTATTGCAAGCCTCAAAATCGAAGATGACTTTCTCGTGTTGAACATTGAAGCTAGGGACACTGTAGCATTAAGGGCTGCTACAAACGCATATTTAAGATGGATATTGGCTATTCGAAGGGTTACATCTGCCCTAAAACCTCAGCATCAATCAGAAGTAGTTATTTAAGAAAATTTTAAGACCGTCAATCGTACAAAATCGTCTAAAGGGTTTCCGAGAAATGGCCGGAAAAGCTAAACGTCACCCAGTTCCTTATTGACAAAAACATAATTGAAGGTAGAGGAGATAAGACGGCAATTCTTCACGGGAGTCAACGAATAACATTTAATGAACTATATGAAATGGTATGCAGCTTCAGCAGAGCCCTAAAAAGTTTGGGCGTCGAATATGGAGATCGTGTTATTCTAAGGCTTCCAAACATTCCAGAGTTCGTTATATGCCATTTGGCAGCTCAAAGGATCGGCGCTGTAAGTGTTCCAATTTTCCCATGGTATAGAGCCCGGGAAATAGCCTATGTGGCTAATGATTGTGAGGCAAAAGTCTTTGTAACATTAAGCGGGCTGATCAAGGATGTTCAGGAAATTCAAAGCGAGTTAAGAACGGTTAAGCACTTAATAGTGGTGGACAACGAAAAGGACGGAGTTGATGAAAAATATCTGTCGTTCAGCGGCTTAATGGAAAGGTTTAGGGGAAAGAGCGAATCAGAAGCAGTTCGCTTGCATCAAGATGAAATGGCCCTTCTACTATATACTTCAGGGACGACGGGACGCCCAAAGGGTTGCATCCATGCCCATAGGGAATACTTGGCGGTGGCGGAATGCTACTTTGGGAAGGTTGTTTTATTAAGCGATAAGGACATCTGCGGTGGGCCATCAAGTTTGGCTTTCGCCTTCGGGCATGGGAGCCTTCTGGCACTCTACTTCGGCGGAGCCGTTTCCCTTTATGGAAACCGGAAATTTGAGCCTAACTTAATGTTTAGGCTAATTGAGGAGCATGGAATAACGGTGCTCTTGGCTGTTCCCTCAGCCTATCGGGCTATTGTGGCCTGTAGAAACGAGGCGAGACATTACGATTTTAGTTCGCTTAGGGTTTGCATAAGTGCGGGCGAGCATCTTCCATCCTCTTTGTATGAGGAGGTTAAAAGACTTTTTGGATGCGAGGTTTTAAATGGTTTAGGCACCACTGAGCTTATGCACATCTTTATTTCAAACAGGATTGGCGCTGTTAAACCTGGCTCTTTAGGGCTTCCCGTTCCTTCCTATGAAGTTAAGGTTCTTGACGATGCTGGGAGAGAGCTTTATTCTAACCAGATTGGACATTTAGCAGTTAAAGGTCCTACTGGAATCAGATATTGGAGAAGAGATGATGAGCAAGCTAAATATGTTAAACACGGGTTCAACTATACTGGCGATTTAGCCTATATTGATGAGGATGACTTTTTCTGGTTCGTTGGCAGAGGCGATGACATTATAAAGACCGCGGGATATAGGGTTTCACCCCAAGAGGTTGAGGAAATTCTGGCAAAGCATTCTGCCATATCTGAAGTAGCTGTCATAGGAAAACCCCATCCTGAACTGGGTCAAATAGTTAAGGCATTCGTGGTTTTGAAGCCCGGCTTCAAGCCGAGCGCCGAGTTAGAAAGAGACATCATATCCTTTGTAAAGGCTAGCATGGCGCCCTACAAGGCTCCAAGGGAAATCAAATTCATAGATGAGTTGCCTAAAACTCCCACGGGAAAAATTAGGCGAAAAGAATTGGCTGTGATGGAAAAGCAGGGGGACATGCAATAGAAAAGGCTAACGTTCCCTATTGCCCCTTATAAATTCTTCAACCCATTCCTTTGCTACCGAGTCTGGAACTTGGACTGGTGGATGCTTGAAAGCATAGGATGAAATACTTATGAGGGGACCTGCTATTTTCCTATCTAGGGCCAGCTTAACAGCTCTAATGACATCGATGACAACCCCCGCACTGTTCGGGGAATCCTCAACTTCAAGCTTTGCCGTTATAGTTACTGGAAGGTTGCCAAATTTTCTGCCCTTAAGGGTTATATAGCATATTTTCTTGTCTCCAAGGAATGGCACGTAATCCGATGGCCCTATCCTTGTCGGTAGCTTGTATGGAACGAGACTTGTGACAGCCTCTGTTTTGCTTATCCTCTTTGTCTTGAGTCGCTCCTCTACGGTCATGTTCAGGAAATCTGTGTTCCCTCCGATGTTTAGCTGATAGGTTTCATCCACCAAAACGCCCCGGTCAATGCAAAGTTTAACAAGGTTTCTGTGGAGGATGGTGGCTCCAAGCTGGCTTTTAACGTCATCACCTGCAACTGGAAGCCCTTTATCTTCAAACTTTTTGGCCCAAATGGGGTCTGAGGCTATAAATTCCGGTATGCAGTTTATGAAGGCGCATCCAGCATCTAGGGCTGCCTGAGCATAGAAGCGTGTTGCATTGTAACTTCCTACAGGTAAATAGTTAATGAGAATTTCAGCTCCTGTCTCTTTTAGAACGTTGGAAACATTTACAGGTTTGATTTCCCTTTCGTCATAAACATTAAAGGGTTCCTTCATATGCTCTGCTACACCGTCTAGGATGGGACCAGGAAGAACTTTTACGCCTAAACATGGCACATCGGCAAACTTAGCGCAACAGTTCGGTTTTGCAAATATAGCTTCAGCCAAGTCCTTTCCTATCTTACGTTGATCAACCTCGAAAGCAGCTACAAATTTTATGTCCCTAACATGGTAGCCGCTGAAGTTCACATGCATAAGCCCTGGAACAGTTTCATCCTCCTTCGCGTTCTTGTAATATTCAACTCCCTGAACGAGGGCCGATGCACAGTTGCCCACGCCTATTATGGCCACGCGGATTTCAGCCACTCAAAGTCCCTTCTCAATTTTGTTAAGAAGGGTATACTGGTCAACTCTATAACTTTTTCTAGTTATGGCAAGCTTAAAAAGGAGTTATGTAGAAGGTATTTGAGAAGGGTCGGTTTCCATGAGCGGTGGAGATGTGCGCATACAATTTGAACCATTTAAAGAAATCGTTATAATGGATTGCAACTTCTTCGCAACGCCTGAAGACATAGCCAGATTCGCTTCAATTATTGCCGGAGGAAAAGCTGCAGGCCTTTACTGGGCTGAGGGTGTGGTGTTCATTTATTTCCCGCTTCCAGCAACGACCGAAACGGCGACTCGGGAGCTTGTTGAGAAGGGGCGGGTTTACTGGAC
>CAZAPQ010000136.1:0-24165 GCA_964487415.1 uncultured Candidatus Bathyarchaeia archaeon
GCTGTGGCCGAGGCCGAATAGCTGTAGTCGGCATAGGCCCAGGTTCCATCGAGCATACGACTTTAAAGGCTAAAAGTGAAATAGAGAAAGCGGATGTTATAGTAGGGTATTCAACATACGTTAACTTTGTGCGACCGCTGATAAAGCCCACAGCCGAGGTCATATCTGGCGGGATGGGCAAAGAAGTTGAAAGGGCCAGATTAGCTATAAAAAAGGCTTTAGAAGGCAAATTTGTGGCTGTTGTGAGTGGTGGGGACTCAGGAATTTATGGCATGGCAGGTTTGATTATAGAGGTTGCCGAGAAAATGCACGCAAATGTTCCGATAGAGATAATTCCGGGGGTGACTGCTGCAATAGCCGCAGCTGCAAAGATCGGAGCACCGATAATGGGCGACTTCGCAGCCATAAGCCTAAGCGACCTTCTAACACCATGGAATGAAATTGAGAGGAGGCTGAGGGCTGCTGCGGAGGCAGACTTTGTCATAATTCTCTATAATCCCCAAAGCAAAAGGCGGATAGAACCCCTCATCAAAGCCCACCAAATATTGCTCGAATATAGAAAACCCGACACTCCAGTAGGCGTGGTGCGAAATGTTGAAAGGGAAAACGAGCAGAGAGTCATAACAACGCTCAAAGATATGCTGAATCATGAAATCGACATGGCTACAACTATAATTGTGGGAAACTCGAAAACGCGTATAGTAAACGGACAAATCGTCACATCAAGAGGATACAACTTATCAGAAGAATGAATGTAAGGAATAAGCCCAAACTTTCGTTTACTTCATAGCACCCTAATCCCCATTTGTCTGGGTTTTCATTTTTAGAAGCTTATGGATTTCCCTTCTGGCTTCGCCTATTGTTAATGGCAAAGGGTTACCTATTGGAAGTCTATCTTTTACTTTCAGGATTTCGAAGAGATGGGTTATCCTTGGAAGGCGAAGATCAACGCTTCTAAGGGTTTCAGTGCTTGAAAATACATCTTTTAGCGGGCCATGCAGATGGATTTTTCCGCGGCCGAGAACGTATATTTTGTCTGCACATAAAGGAACAAAGTCAACATCATGAGTTGCAATGATTAACGTCATACCGTAATCCTCATTTAACTTCAGGAGGAGCTCCAGTATGCTGTTAACTGTTTTTGGGTCAAGATTCGCGGTTGGTTCATCTAAAGCGATTATTTCTGGCTTCATGGCTAATACACCGGCTATGGCAGCCCTCTTTTTCTGGCCCTGGCTGAGTCTTTGGGGCGGCTTATTCTCCAAGCCCTTAAGGCCCATGACTTCCACGGCCCATTTAACCCTCTCCTCAATTTCCTTATCGGGTAGCCCAAGATTTCTGGGACCGAAGGCTATGTCCTGAAAAACTGTGGGTGCGAACAGCTGGTCATCTGGATTCTGGAAAACCAGACCAACCTTTTGTCTTACAAAGTCAAGGTTGTTCTTGAAAACTTCTTTGCCTAGAACATAAACCTTCCCGCTTGTGGGCATCAAAAGTCCATTAAAGTGATATAGAAGGGTGGATTTTCCAGCTCCGTTAGGCCCCAACAGAGCTATTTTATCGCCTTTTTCAGCTACAAAGTTAATGTCTTCCAAGGCCCTAGTTCCATCTGGATATACGTATGTAAGATTTACTGTTTCAATAGCCTTGGGCAATTTAAGTTCCTCCGCATCGCTACAAGATGATCAGCCAGTCCGCTAGAATGAGGAAGGTGAACGCCAAAATTAAGCTTAACCCGTAAATTATATCTCTGGCGGAAATGGGCCTCGCTGAAAGTGTGAACAGTCTTTTTTCTCCAGTATAGCCCCTCGCAATCATGGCGTTGCCAATAATCACAGCCCTGTCATAAGATCTAGTGAACAGCATTCCGAAAAGGGTTCCATAATTTCTGAGCCTTCCGAAGAAGCCTAGAGCCTTAGAGTAGCCGCATCTTGACTTTTGGGCGTTATAGATCCTCTCAGCTTCTTCGGATATTACGAAGATATAGCGAAACATCAGTAAAGCCAAGTCCAAAAGCACAGAGGGGGCACGGAACCATGCTAATGCACCTATAATTTCCAAAATCGAGGAGACGGAAATCAGCAAATTCAGAATCGCCACAGCGGCTAGGCATCTGCTAAAAATCAACAAGCCAAACCATAAGCCCTCATAAAAAATTGGGAAAGATAAAAGGGGGATTGTAGCCACGATTGTTGATCCGTAGGTGAACGGTTGCACGGCGGAGACAAACGCAATTATGTATAGGGGGTAAAGCATTCTTCGAAGATAAAGCCTCATTGACACTTTGCTGTAAAAGGCTAAAACAAGACATGAAGCAAAAACAAGCATGGCTGTTTGCCAGTGGGCTAGGGTGAGAACCCCAAAAAGGGCGACGACAGCGCATACGAGTTTTACCCTGGCGTCAAGTTTTCTAATGCTTGGATATGCTCCCAGTTGATCGGCGAGTTCCCAGTGTAGGCTATGCAATTTATTTTCCGCGCCTCATCCTTCTAAGCCTTATGCTTCGTCCGATTAGCAGGAATATGAAGAAGAATATTGTGGTCAATATTCCAACCAGCGGGTCGCCCATAAGCCACTCAAGCATTTGCCTCCCCTCCGCTTTGCTTTACCGTCTCTTTTGTTTCAAATATTGGAGGTATCAGATATCCTATGAGGAAGCCGGCTATGGCCCCTGCAGCTGAGAAGGCTATATACTCGCCCTCTTCTCCAAGCTCCACCAGATGGCCGAAGTTTAGGCCAAGTTCTTCAGCCTCATTTTCGATGATTGTTATATATTTTGTTTCCATGCTGCCGCCGTAAATGAAAACGCCGATGTATGTTGAAATGATCATTAAGGCAACCGCAGCCACCATTATTAGAAGCGCATACTTGGTGAACTTGTCCATTTCACCTTAGACCTCCAAGCATTTCAGGCTTGTTTATGGCAACATACCTGACAACAGCGGCTGTTAAGGCGAACTCTATTATGGCTAGGGGCACTTGGGTTGGTAGGAAGCCAACTGAGAATATGCCCCAGTAAAGCATCGGATTCTCAGGGTGAAGGGATAGGGCAAGCTGGGATGCCGTTGTGACATAAGTCGCTAAGTCTCCGAAGAAGCCTGCCAATCCAGCTGAAATCCAAATTGGCGCATGGAGTCTTCTTAGGGCAAGGTATACCGCATAGCCGAGAAAACCACCGATTACTCCCATGGAAACAGTGTTAGCGCCAAGGGTTGTGATCCCGCCGTGGGCGAGGAACATCTGGAAGAATAGCGCTATGAAAGCCAAAACAGAGCTTTCAAAGGGCCCCACTAGGATCGCTGAAAGAGCCACTCCACATGGATGAGAGCATGAACCGGTCACTGGGACGGGTATATGCCAGACTGAGACTATGAATATGGTGGCACCCATCAGGGCCAGCATCGGCATGTAGGCAGGGTTCTCTTTACGCTTCTTTGCAATCTTCGCTAGGCCGACGATTATGAATGGCGCCGCAACCACAAACCAAACTGCAATCCATAGGATTGAAAGTATTCCATCCATTATGTGCATTTTAATCACTGCTGGATAAGCCGTCCATAAGCGTTATATAAAAATTGCTTAACTTAAGTTTAATGAAGGTTTAACATCATGGTAAAGACGAAAGTAAACCATCTGCCCAAAATTTTAAGAAGCAAAGGGGAGTTGACAAAATTCCAGATCCTCGCAGAGGTTTTAAGAAGCCAGCCCCATATAAAGCAGAAGGATATTGGAGATGCGCTTGGGATAACAGTTCAGGCAGTTTCAAAACACTTTAGCAAGCTTGAAAGGGAGGGTTTTCTCGAAGCTAGGGTGAGACGGGCAAACTATAAGCTAACCCCTAAGGCCCATGAGAAGCTTCAGGAATACCTAGCGGATCTTGAAAGCTATGTTAGAACCCTTAGGCAGGAATTGAAATTTGAGAGAATCTGGCCAGCTTTGGCTTCCCATAGGATAAGAGCCGGAGAAACTGTGAACTTGGAAATGCGGGAAGGCGTATTATATGCTGTGCCCTTTAAAAATGCCAGTATAGCCTCTGGAAGGGCTATATCAAATGCCGAGCCCGGGGAGGACGTGGGGCTTATAGATTTAAGGGGGCAAATAGGTTTGGAGCAGGGAAAAGTTTTGATTGCTAAGCTTCCAAGCATAAATGAAGGTGGATCCAGAGCCGCTGATATTGATAAGATTTGGAGACTCTATGATGAGTTTAAGCCCCATAAGGTTGGCGTCATGGGCACCGTTGGTAGGGCTGTTCTAAATAAGCTGGGCCTTAAGGCTGAAATAGAGTTTGGTATAAGCAGGGCTTCAGCCCTAGCTGCCCTAAGGGGGTTAAGGGTTTTTGTGCTTGCCGTTGGGAGGATGGTGGGCCGAATAATAGATGAAATAGAATTGACAAATATTAAGTATAATGCCAACATAACCTATGAGGTTAGAGACTGTCGGAAAGAAGTTGAAAACCAGCCGACCAAAAGGGTTTAATTCCTTTTCATCTGAAGGTTTAGCTGGAGGAAGATTGTTTGAAGACATATCTGACTTTATGGTTCTATAGCGAGGGTGCAAGTCCATCTGAGGTTGTTGAAAAGCTCCGCTCTATGGGGTTTGAGCCGTTGAAGGGATACCATGATCATGTCTACAATTGGGGACGCAAAGTTGACCTTATGGAGGTTCTTCAACTCGCTAACAAGGTGCATGAAACCCTAAGGGGAATGAAGGTTTTCTATAAGCTGGAAACAGTATAGGACCAGAAATGATGATTGGCCATAAGAAGCCTGAATTAGTCTGTAGCTTAAACATGGTTTATTAATTTGAATTTTTAATAATTTTCGGGTGACCTTAAATGCTTGTCACAAACAGGGATCTGCTTTTAGCCGCTCAAAGGAACGCTTACGCTGTGGGCGCATTCAATATTCAGAATCTTGAAAGCCTTCTAGCCGTTGTGGAGGCTGCGGTTGAGGAGAAATCGCCAGTTATAGTTGCTGTTACTCCAAGCGCTATAAAATATGGAGGAATAAAGTATCTGGCAGGCCTTGTAAAGACAGCGGCTTCAGACTTGCCTGTTCCCATGTCCCTTCACCTTGACCATGGAGAGGAAATTGAAACCGTTAAAAAATGCATGGAGGCCGGTTTCACATCGGTGATGATTGATGGTTCCCACATGCCCTTTGAGGAGAACATAGCGTTAACAAGACGAGTTGTGGAAATAGCTCATCCGAAAGGCGTATCTGTGGAAGGCGAGCTTGGGAGACTCGCTGGCGTTGAGGAGAAAACTGTTGAGGAGCGGGAGGCCGTGCTAACCGATCCCATGAAGGCAGAGGAGTTTGTTAGGCGCACGGGTGTCGACGCGCTGGCTGTTTCCATAGGCACTTCCCATGGCGCCTACAAGTTTAAGGGTGAACCCCAGCTTGACTTTGAGAGGCTTAAGGCCATAAGGGAGAGAGTAGACGTGCCCCTTGTTCTCCATGGAGCCTCAAGCGTTCCTGCATGGATTATTGAGAAGGCCGTTAAGTATGGGGCTGAATTAGCCGGAGCCAAGGGTATTCCTGAGGACCATATTAGGAGGGCTATTTCGCTTGGCATAACAAAAATAAACATTGACACGGACCTGCGGCTTGCATTTACAGCTACGGTGCGAGAGGTTCTGGCAAACTCTCCAAGGGAGTTTGATCCTAGAAAGATTTTAGGCCCTGCAAAGGAGGCTATGAAGGAGGTTGTTAAGGGGAAGATGCGCCTTTTCGGAAGTTCTGGCAAGGCATAAAGGAGGGATGCCGCAGTGAAAATTGGAGTATTAAGCGGAGGGGGAGATGCTCCGGGAATAAACGCGGTCATAAGAGCCATCGTTAAAAGGGGAATACAAACTTATGGTGATGAGATCATCGGCATTAGGGATGGCTGGCGCGGTTTCTTAGAAGCCAACTTCACGCCGCTGGACCTCGAACCTATTACGGGAATCCTTCCAAAGGGAGGTTCAATCCTCGGCACTTCTAGGACGAATCCATTCAAGCGTGAGAAAGGCCCGGAGCAGATTATGGAGAACGCCCAAAAGGCTGGAATTGAGGCGGTTATTGCTATTGGTGGGGATGACACGCTTACAGTGGCACATAAGATGGCAGATTATGGCCTAAAATGCGTGGGAGTCCCTAAAACAATTGACAACGACATTGTGGGGACGGATTACACCTTCGGCTTTAACACGGCAGTCCATATAGCCACAGATGCCCTTGACAGGCTTCATACAACGGCTGAGGCGCATAACAGAGTCATAGTCCTAGAGGTTATGGGCCGCTACACTGGGCATATTGCCCTAGCAGCGGGACTTGCCGGAGGAGCTGATGCCATACTTATCCCGGAGAAGCCCTTTGATATAGATGAGGTCTGCGAATATATTAGGCGGAGGCAGATGAGGGGCAGAAACTTTAGCCTAATTGTTGTGGCTGAGGGGGCTAAGCCGAAGGGTGGGAAGGAAATAGTATATAGCGAACACATAGACGAGTTCGGCCACATAAGCCTGGGAGGGGTTGGATACTATTTAGCTAAGGAGATTGAAAGCCGCACTGGCATAGAAACCCGTGTAGTGGTTCTTGGACATCTTCAACGGGGCGGATCGCCAACAGCCTTTGACAGGATATTAGCTACAAGATATGGCATAGCCGCTGTGGACCTGATTCACGAGGGGAAATTCGGCTATATGGTGGCCCTTCAGGGGAGCAGAATTGTCTCGGTGCCGCTTGGGGATGTGGTGGGTAAGAGGAAAACCGTGGACTTGGAGCTCTATAACGTGGCAAGCGTGTTCTTCGGTTGAATTTTGTTGATGGTTTAGGTTGCCAAATCCCTTGCCAAATTAAGCAGCTCCACGTTTAAGGGCTTCTCGTTTCTGCATGAAGTTTCAAGATCTATGCTGGTTATCTGGCCTTTCTGTAAGCCTACGACGCGGTTTCCAATGTTTTGCGATAGAAGGTTCACGGCTTCGCTGGCGAATAGGCTTGCCAACAGGCGGCTTCTAGCCGTGGGGCTTCCGCCCCTCTGAGCATAGCCCACTATAGTTAAGCGAACTTCGGCTCCGGTGTTTTCCTCAATTTCCTTAGCGAGTTTTCTTGTGTCTCCTATGCCCTCCGCAGCTACAATTATGCCTGACCTTTTACCCTTGGCAGCGTTTTCCTTAATCGTCCTGAAAACCTCATTTACATCGTACGTCACTTCAGGGACGAGGATGACCTCAGCGCCAACGGTTAAGCCTACAGCTAAAGCCAGAAAACCCCTTTTACGTCCCATAACCTCTACGACGAAAATCCTCTCGTGGGAGATAGCGGTGTCCTTTATCTTGTCAATTTCAGCCACTGCAGTGTTTACGGCGGTGTCGAAACCTATGGTTTCCTCGGTGCCGTAAACATCATTGTCAATGGTTGCGGGAACCCCGACTATAAAGGTGTCAGTTTCATGACTCAGCTCTAAAGCGCCTCGGAAAGAGCCTTCGCCGCCTATAACAACTAGGCCGTCCACCCTGTTTGCGGCTAGGTTTTCAGCGGCCCTTTTAAGGCCTTCAGGGGTTCTGAATTCTGGACATCTTGAAGTTAAGAGGATTGTGCCGCCTGATTGGATTATTCCACCTACAGAACGGGGATCCAGTTTCCTAAACTTGTTCTTTATTAAGCCTTCCCATCCCCTTTCAAAACCTATAACTTGAAATCCCCTCGAGCAGGCGAGACGGACAACAGCTCTTATAGCGGCATTCATTCCCGGGGCGTCGCCGCCGCTGGTTACGACTCCAATTGTTTTCAAGCATCATCCCTCATGTTCCACTAAAACCTTAAACACTAGTCTTCATGGTAAAATAAATGGTTTATTCATGCTAGGCAGTTGGAGGCCGTAAATGTGGAGAGAACGCCTATAATTGTGCTTGTTACAGCCTCAAGCAGAGAGGAGGCTGAAAAGATTGTGCAGCGTTTACTTGAGGAAAAGCTTATTGCATGCGCCAACATAATAAGCCCAGTTCATTCGCTTTTCTGGTGGCAAGGGAAAATAGATCAAGCTCAGGAACATTTGATTTTAATGAAAACCAGAAGAGATCTATTTGAAAAGCTCACCGAGATTGTTAAATCCCTACACAGCTACACCGTCCCAGAAATCATCGCCATACCCATAATAGAGGGGTCAGCTGATTATCTAGCATGGCTTAACGAAAGCCTAGGGTAAAGTTTTATAGTTTTGTTCCATTCATGAATTCTTTGGCGGCGGGTCTTAGGCGGGGGGCTAGGGGTCCCCTGTACCGTAAACCCCCTATACGACGGGCCGAAAGCTGAGGCTGAGGCGTCTGTGGCCGCCTAACCCCCACTTCCGAGGCTTTGACTACTCGTCCCCTAGGGCCGGCGGTCGCCAGGCGGTTTCCGTAGGGAAACCTGCCATGGCGTTTGCCAGGCGAACCTGGCTAGGCCCGGGAGGGAGCAACCTAAGCCTGGACGTTCGGCGCTTAGGGGGGTGCGGGTACGAGCGTAGGGTTTGGAAGGTTGGGCGGATTCTGGGCGTCGAACCTCAGTGACCCGCCGCCCCTCTGATTTTTAGCAATATCCGCATATCTATCATCTATTATTTTATCTGCGTACTTGACTCATCATTGATTATGTAAAAGGTCGATGCTATTATGAGGGCTTTTGACGAGCGAATACTATTTTATTTATAGGTTATCTTAACATGTATGGGGTTAGCGTTGGGTTTTCCTAAAGGTTTTCTTTGGGGGGTTTCCGCTAGCGGTTTCCAGTTTGAGATGGGTGATCCCTCTGGAGATGGTTTGGATCCTAACACTGACTGGTTTGCATGGGTTCACGATGAGAGGAATATAAAGTCTGGCGTTGTGAGTGGAGATCTGCCGGAAAATGGCGTAGCCTATTGGAAACTTTACAGGCAGGATCATTCGCTTGCCAGGAGACTGGGTTTAAATGCCTATCGGATCGGCATTGAATGGAGCAGAATATTCCCGAAAAGCACCGTCGATGTCAGCATTGAGGTTGAAAGGGCCTCCGACGGCGGAGTTGCATTGGTGAATGTGGATTCCAAAGCCATTGAGAAACTTGGGGAAAGAGCATGTGTGGCGGCGCTGAAGCATTATAGAGCCATTATAGAGGATCTGAGGGAGAGAGGATTTAAGGTTATAGTATGCTTGAATCATTTCACATTACCGTTGTGGATTCACAATCCAATAGTTGCGCGGGATACGGGACTTAAAAGGGGGCCAAGGGGATGGGTTGAGGAAACAGCCATAATAGAGTTCGTAAAGTATGCTGCCTTCATGGCCCATAGTT
The DNA here is from genome assembly GCA_964487415.1 of uncultured Candidatus Bathyarchaeia archaeon. GTDB lineage: Archaea > Thermoproteota > Bathyarchaeia > Bathyarchaeales > Bathycorpusculaceae > DRVV01. The sequence continues at coordinate 9,291 of CAZAPQ010000136.1, forward strand.
TAGGCGATATCGTTGACATGTGGGCGACTTTTAATGAGCCCATGGCTGTGGCTGAGGCGGGTTACATGTTTCCCCAGTCCGGTTTTCCGCCATCCGTGAACAGCTTCAAAGCCTTTAAATGGGCAGCTTCGAATATGGCGGTGGCCCATGCCCGCGCCTATGACGCCATAAAAACCCATGACACAGTTAAGGCTGATGCTGACAGTTCCAGCCCGGCTTATGTTGGGCTGATTCATAATGTTATTCCAGCTGAACCCTTCAGCGGGGACTCCAGCTTAGATATTGAGGCAGCTAGTTTCATGGACAACATGCATAACCATTTTTTCCCACGGGCTATCGTCAGGGGTTGGCTTGATAAAAACTTTAAAGGCGTAGAGGAAAAGGGTGAAGTGAAGGATTATCTGAAACATCGTCTTGATTGGCTCGGCTTAAACTATTACACGCGGTTTGTGGTTAAGGGCAGAGGAAACCTTTTAGCAAGAATCTTCGCCGGAATAAAAGCGGTTCCAGAGATTGTGCCAAACTATGGGTTTGCATGCCAGCCAAACGGCACATCTGCCGATGGAAGACCTTCCTCTGACATGGGATGGGAAGTATACGCTGAAGGTTTGATTAAAGCCCTTAAAAGCATGGCGGTATATGAGAAGCCCATTTATGTGACTGAAAACGGCGTGGCTGACGAGAAGGATGCTATTAGACCGGATTTCATAGCAAACCACATCGAAGCGCTGGAAAGAGCGTTAAACGAAGAGAAAATTGATGTAAGGGGCTATTTCCACTGGGCTTTAACAGACAATTATGAGTGGGCTAAGGGTTTCAAAATGAAGTTTGGCTTATTCGCAGTGAACCTGAAAACAAAGGAGCGGAAAATGCGGAAGAGCGCCGAAACCTTTAAGGAGTTTGTTGAAAGGCACAGGGAATAATTATGTATACCGAAAATTTTAATGCAGAAGTAGCGACCTTATGTCCACATCTACGATAAGCCATGGTGATTTAATTGAGGCTGCGTAAAATTTTCTATTTACTGTTTGCTGTGGCATTGATAGTGCTTTGGCTTCTGCTATTTCCAGGAATGCTGCCCAAGGAGATTCTAAACGTATACCTGTCATATTTCTATATCGTTAGGGCGCTTACCGTTGTTGTGGTTGGATTCTTAATCCTTGAGGGGATAGCCTCATTTATCACGCGGCGGCTTAAGCATATCGGCCGAGAGGTTTACCTCATAAGAAACGTCATCCTTGTAATAGGCTACATTGTAATCGGATTTAGTGTGCTGGCGCTTTTTGAAGTCACAGGGGTAACGGCCGTTGCTGGGGCCACGGTCTCTGGTCTCGTTATTGGTCTAGGCTTGCAGCCTATACTTGCCAACCTATTTGCAGGCTTGATAATTCTCGGAACAGGCTTCCTCAGGCCGGGCACAAACATTAAAATCTCCGGAGGTTTGCCGCTGGCCGCCGTCATATTTCCGGCATATAAAATGTTCAGCATGAACGAGTTTATACCAACCTTGAGGGGTACCGTAGTGGAGGTTGGTCTAATGCATACCAAGCTCCTCTCAGAAACTGGTGAAGTTGTGAAAATAGCGAACAACATAATATTCTCAAATAGCATTGTAATGGAGGAGAAAGAGGAACCTAAAACTGTAAGGGTTAGATACGAGTTTCCAATCGAATATGATCCAGACATGGTGCTTACGAAGCTTAAAGAAGCCTTGAACAAGGACTTCACGGACTGCAAAATATTCATTGATGAACAAAGCGACAAAAACTACTACATAACCATAGTGGTAGCGACAACCCCGCCTAATGTGAAAATAAGAGAATACCGATCAGAACTCCTGAAGAGGATAATAAAGGTGCATAGGGAAATTAAGCAATCAAACATTATCACAGCCTAGGCTGATTCACTGTTTATGGAAAATGCTTAATTTGGCTTAACCTATAGACTTTTGGGTTGAATATGCCTTTCAATGAGCTTCGAAAGGATTATATTCTGAACCGCTGGGTTGTGATAGCTGTCGAACGTTGTCGAAGGCCAACAGACTTCGTGAAAAATAAAACTGTGAGGGCAAGAGATGGCGTATGTCCGCTGTGCCCGGGTAATGAGCACATGACCCCGCCTGCCGTGCTACTTTATCTAAATAGGGGTGGAAAAATAGAAAAGGCCTCCGATTACGGCGACTCGAGGCCTAAAGACTGGTTGATACGCTGCGTTCCAAACCTTTATCCAGCATTCACGCCTCCCAAGCCTGAAGAAAAACCATCCATTATAGGTGAAGTTGAAAGGGAAAACCTGGCTTTGGCAGTCGGCCATCATGAAGTTCTAGTGGAATCTCCGGTTCACGATGAGCATCCGTCAGATGCGAGGATCACCCAATTAATCTATGTTATAAACGCCTATATGGATAGGCTTAGCGAACTGTACTCAAGGCAGTATGTTCGCTATGTCTCCATATTCCGCAATCACGGACCAGAGGCTGGCGCCTCTCTTTCGCATGCCCACAGCCAAATCATTGCAACACCAATGGTTCCAAGACTTGTTGCAGAAGAACTTGAAGCCAGCAAAGAACAATGGAGGAATAAGGGCGTATGCGCCTTCTGCGAAATAATCGAAAATGAGAAGAACAGCCCACGCCTTATTGCCGAGAATCCCGATTTCATGGCTTTAGCTCCATACGCAAGCATCCATCCAATGGAGTTCTGGATAATCCCAAAGAAGCATAGATCCACCATGCTTGGATTGTCCGAAGCCGAAACTGAAAACCTCGCAAGAATCATGAAGGCATGCCTAGGCGGCCTAAAAAGGCTGCTGAATGACCCGCCCTACAACTTTGGTTTTCACATGGCACCACAAAGCGAGGCCGCATCGTATTACCATTGGCATTTGGAGGTTTATCCGAAACTGGCCATCTGGGCTGGATTTGAAAAGAGCACAGGCATGTACATCAACACGGTTTCGCCGGAAACGGCTGCAGAACATTTAAGAGGCGCTATTCAATAAGATTGAGGCTTAAAGCCCATAACATCCATTTCATGTTTAGGTCTTATGAATAGAATTTCTTCAACATAAGCCCTTAAAAGCTCGGCGACGCTCCAAGCCTGGGCGATACATCCTCTAGGCTTGTGGGGAGGATCACCGTCAAATATTTCGCTTATCGAACCTAAGCCGGCCTTGTAGAATTGATCTCGAAATATGGGTAAAAGAAAATTCTCAAAAGCATAGCGGCGCGTAGCCTCGGAGTAGCCGTAAACTTTCAGAAAAGCCGTTATAAATGGTCCAAGGAGCCAAGGCCAAACGGTTCCATTATGGTAGGCCCTGTCTCTGGTTTGCCTGTCTCCGCTATAGGTTCCCACATAAGAGGGATCATCCCTCGCTAGGCTTCTCAATCCATAAGGTGTGAGAAGGCGATCGCGAACTAGATTAACAACTTTTGCACTCCTTTCCTTGTCAAGCATTGTGAAGTCTAAGGAAACAGCGATTATCTGATTGGGTCTTATGGAGTAGCCCTCAAGCCCGCTGCTATCAGCAACATCTAAGAGACAACCTTCCTCCGGATTCCAGAATTTCCTTAGAAAGCTTTTCATGGCTTTTTCAGCCATCTCCCTAAACCTTTCAACCTCTGCTTGCTCGTTGAAGTGTTGGGCTAAAACCTCAAGCGTTTTAAGGGCATTATACCACAAAGCCTCCACCTCAACAGCCTTTCCAGCCCTTGGAGTGACAGGCTGACCATGCACAGCTGCATCCATCCATGTAAGCTGTGGCCCATGGGCCAGAAGCCCATCATCGTCAACCCTTATGCCAAAGGCTGTTCCAGCCTTGAAAAATTCAACGCTATCCTTAAGGTCCTCCCACAAAAAACGCCTAACAAACTCGAAATCGCCAGTATATTTGACATACTGCAGTATGGCGTTGATGTACCAGAGGGTGGCATCCACCGCATTATAAAGCGGCTTGGCAAACTGGTCTGAAACAAAGTTGGGAATCAAACCGTTTAAACTGTATTTTTTAAAGGCTAGGAAGACTTTCCTCGCATCTTCAAACCTTCCAGTTACAAGGGTTAATCCCGGCAAGGATACGAAAACATCCCTGCCCCAATCCTCAAACCAGTGATAACCAGCCACGATCGACCTTAAGCCGTCACCTGAAGTCTCAACGACAAACATATCTGCCGCCATAACGAGCCAATTCAGCCACTCCTCAGCACATATGCCGCCGTGTCCAGCATAAAAATCCTCTAGGAGCCTCTTACGCCTATCCAAATTCAATGCATAAAGCCTCTCCACATCATCTACGCCTAAAGGCATATCATCAGCAATATTTATTGCCTCATCAACATTTCTACTGGCTAAAGCCGCAATGGCAAATTTTCCGCAGCCTCCGTGAAGATTCAGCTCAAAGAATCCTGGAGCAAACCAGTCGTCAAGGTGGCTTTCACCCCTCGAAAACTCCTCTCTAAAATAGACACGCTCAACCCATTTTTCACTTTGGACATAAGCACCATCAGTGGACCATAAAACCAGCGCGGATGGTGAACCTTCAACATTAACAAGAACCTTGCCATCCAGAGGCTTCTGCACAAATCCGAATACTCCCAAGCACCTGTCGATAACCGAGTGGAAGTGCCTGAACGATATGATTGGGTAAACGCGCATAAAAGCGTCTGAGGAATCCCCACCGGAAAACTGGTAAAGAGCTACAACCACATTTTTCCCATGGGGCATAAAAATAGTCTTCTGCACCCGCACATTTCCAACGCTATAAACATATCTTGGAAGGGGGGAAAGCGAGAATTCCTCGAGGAAAACATATCCCTTTGGGCGGATTCCATCCCTAAACTCGTTAGAAAACAGGGGATAGGCATTGCCTTCTAAAATCAATTCTTCGTCAAACTTTGCGACACAGAGCCTCCGATCCCGTGGCGGATTAATTGCAGCTACAAGCATTCCATGATATTTCCTTGTGTTAAGCCCGAGAACCGTTGAAGAAGCATAACCGCCCAAACCGTTTGTTATAATCCACTCCTTTTCAATGGACTCCTCAAAATTTGCTAAGCTCTCTTTTTTCAGGATTATCGCGGGAAGGCTCATTTCACGGCATCAGCTTCGCAACATTTCGTTCCTTGGGCACTTCAAAGTAGTTTGAAACAGGCGTGCATTTAACTCTAAACAACAGTGCATGGGGCTTTTTGAGCTTATACTCGGTTAGGGTTTCGGCATAGCCCATGCCCTTTGCGAAGATCATGTCCACGGACTCGTAGACTCTTAGGAAATCCTCTGAAACCTCTTCGAGAATAAGGCCCACAGCGTCTGTACCCGTGGTTATCACCCCATCCGCAATCTTACTTATCCCCGAAACCTCAGCATCCTCCATTGTCGCATCGTTAATAACCGGACCGCCCTTAACGGCCACATAAACCTTTAAACCCATGTTTTTAAGCTGCTCCACCAGAAGAGTGTCAAAAACTATCTCGCCAGCATTATCCGTTAAAAGCAGAACCTCCCTTGACTTTTCCGCCACTTCATATATGCGTTTAATATCGTCAATAGCTAAATCCTTCGCCGCCTCAGCCAGCATTCTCTTCAGCCCATTAAAAGTGAAATTGTGTCCCGGAATGTCAAACTCTATAGTGTTCCCCACAATAGCGCAGAGGCAGGCCCTTTTTAAGCGGTCATAAAGCGTGTAGCCCTCCTCAACGATACCCCTCGCGTAGGGCAACAGCTTCAAGGCATTCTCATTGCATATTTTCTTTCTCCACCTATAGGGATCATCACAGCCAGTAACCCTCTTTATTATCCGATCCCTCTTTGTCCCGAGAATTGCGGGCACAGCGCTGGGCCTGAACTCTTTCTTGAGCAAATGGATAATCTCAGCTGCAACCCTGAAATGCAGCGCAGGATTTGCAGTGGCCTCCCTAGCCTCGGCAATACCCCTGCTGAGGAGGCAAGCAGCACATTCAGCTTCAACCTTCAATGGAAAACTTCTCCCACGTCAACGCTGCTTCCGCAAGTTCTCGCAGAATCCTATATGGGTCTTTCGCCTTAACAACGTAGCTTGAAATGAGGATCCCTTGAGTTTTAAGCCTCAAAGCCGCGGTAACATCATCGGCACCGCTTATGCCAGCTCCACATAAAACTATAACTTTTGGATTTACTTCCTTCACAAGCCTAACAGTATCCAAGACAACTTCAGGCTTAGCCCTTGAAACCGATATTCCGGTTCCGATGAGCTCCGGAGGCTCTACAGCCACCATATTAGGATTAAAAGATGCAACAGCCGCGCTCACTTTCTGATTGTTTGCGCAAACCACAGAAACCAAATTTTTCTCATGGGCAATCTGCACAGCCTTCCCGATCTCTGAAATTTTAAGCTGCCTCTCAGAATGATTGATGAGGGTTCCAACAGCCCCAGCCTCCCTAACAGCATCCGCAAGTACATGTCCAGTGTAGCTTCCAGGCTCTATTGGGTCTATATGCTGAGCGAAAACTGGAATTTCTGTTTGAGAGGCAACAGCGGCTATGTCCGTGAATTGGGGGGCCACGCCAATCGAAACCCTTGTTTCAAAACTCACCTTTTCAGCTTCTTTCGCAATCTTTAAGGCCCTTTTACCAGTAGCCTCCAGATATGTTTTAAAGTTTACAAGTATGAAGGGAACTGCAATTTTTGGCGCCAACTCTTCCACCGGCAAATAGATTATGTACAGTAACACAACTAAAGTATTTTGTTAAAAAATGGGGGTTATTATCAACAGGCTGCCTTTGCTATGGAATGAAAACCGCCGCTGCCACCACGGTCGTCCAAAGTCCGTTCTTGTCGCCTGTAGCTGACTGGGTTATGTTAGCTGTCTTTATTATCAGCCCGCTTGTTTTGAAGAGCTGTTTTTTCTCATCCCAAGCAGTTTCAGGATCAAAGGGTATACCCATAGTTGTGGCCAACATCGTTGCAGCTAACTCTTCAGCATAATCTCCAGCAGCTTCATCTGTTTGTCCAAAGGAATGATATTCCGAAAGGTAGCCATAATTGTTTTTGCCTGAGGGAATGGCTACGCCTATAGAAGCCGCTATAAGTCTGTGGGGTTCGTTTGTGGCGTTTCTTGAAAGGACAACGAAGGTTATCTCGCCTGGGCTAATCATGCTTAAGCCCCTCTCTTTCGGGATGAGTTTGCATCCTGGAGGCACTATGCTTGAAACGTTAACTAAGTTGCAGTGTTGTATCCCAGCGTTTCTCAAGGCTAGCTCAAAGGATTGCAGCTGATCCTTATGTTTCCCAACACCCTTCGTTAGGAAGAAGTATCTTGGAATCATTTTCAGCATTTTCGAGTCCAATAAGACCTAAAGGGAGTTGCTTATTAATTTTATCCCGTAAAATCTGCTACTAATAGGCTTCCATAGTGTTTGTTTAGAATTATGCACAAAGAGTGAATCTAGAGGGGGAGATTTCACTTAATTCTGTCCGCCCATTTCCTTTATAATTTCGTCAACACTCATTATTTTGGCATTGTAAACATATTCTAGATACTTTAAACCTTGCTCATGGTCTTCTTGAGTGAAAGACTCCACACCGTCTTTGGCTATTATTATCTTGTATCCTCGGAAAAATGCGTCTGCAGCTGTGTGCCTAACGCATATGTGCGTGTGCAGACCTCCAAGAATCACGGTTTTTACACCTTCTCCGCTGTATAGGCTTCTAAGCAGTGAATCTAAACCAGTTTCATAAAAACCGCTATAGACTCGCTTTTCCACGATAAAGTCTTTTTCTGTGGGCTTCAATTCAGGTATCACCTCGGCTCCTTTTGTTCCTTTTATGGCGTGTTTACCCCATTTTTGAACAACTTCGACATCGTGGGGGTAATGCGCATCATTGCAGTAAATCACAGGCACTTCGAATTTACGGGCAGCTTCCACAAGTTTTTTAAGGTTTGGAATTATATTCGCGGCGCGTTCGCATTTCAAATCGCCTGTAACAAAATCGTTAAGCATATCAATTATTATAACAGCGGCGTTTTTCAAAGCTGACCCCTCTAGTTGAGAATGGTTTCTTAGCAGTGATATAAAATTATCTTTTCACTATTCACGGAATATGTATAGAAAAGCATAACAGTGTTTTAATCAAATTTTCTTTGAGGTTTAAGGTTGGCGCCATCCGGAAGCGTGTTTAAGGATGAATCTAAACTTGACATAGGCTATGTGCCTTCTAGACTCCCGCATAGGGAAAAGGAACTGCACCTTCTATGGGAGTTTTTCTGTTTTCTATTCCAGCATCCTTGGAAGATGGCACAGAGGGTTTTGATAGTTGGGGACGTAGGAACTGGCAAAACAGCCCTTGCACAAAGATTCGGAGAGAACATTACTAGAGACGCTAGATATAAGGGGTTAAACCTGCATTACATACATATTAATTGCCGCCAGTACAGGGGAAGCCTTTTCTTAATATTACACCATCTAATTTCAGTTTTTCACCCCAACTTTCCTAAACGGGGCTTTTCAGCAGAAGAGCTACTGCAAATTCTTTTGCAAGTTCTAGAAGATCAGAACGCCTATTTGATTTTAACTTTAGACGAGTTTGAAAGTCTCGTGGAAAGGGAGGGATCCGAGGCCGTTTATAAGCTTTCCCGCCTACAAGAAGCCAGACCGAATAAGCCTCAGAGGATATCCATAATATGTATTCTAAAGGACTTAAAGGCAATTGAAAAACTCGACGCCAGCACAAAAAGCACACTGCAGTCCAACATAATCTACCTGGAGAGATACACATACGAGCAGCTGGCGGACATAATAGTGGACAGGGTAAATTTAGCCTTTAAACCCAATGTTGTGCCGGAGGACACAATAAGCCTCATAGCAGAATTAGCCCAATCTGAAGGGGGAAATGCCCGCTTCGCCATAGAACTTCTATGGAGAGCTGGGAAATACGCGGATGCCGAAGAACTTGAAACCGTAGTCCCGGAATGTGTACGAAGGGCAGTTTCAAGCATATACGCCATGGCTAGGAAGAGCGATTTAGCCTATCTCAGCCTCCATGAGAGGCTTCTCCTGTTGGGAATTGCGCGATTCTTTAAGGAGAATGAAAGGGCATATGCCTCTATGGGTGAGGTTGAACAGGCATATGCTGTTGTCTGCGAAGAATTTGACGTGAAGCCGCACACGCATACACAATTATGGAAGTACCTGCAAAGCCTTTCAGCCCTTAGCATAATCAAGAAGAAAGTTTCAATCTTGGAAAATGGACGGGGGAGAACAACCTTAATATATCTTATAGGAGCCCCCGCTGACAAGCTTGAAAAGGAGCTTCTCGCCCTTTTGGAAAAGGAAATCCACAAATAGCCATGGTAAGTCCATTCTATACTGGTATGAAGATGGAGGAGGTTCTAGGCAGCAAACCGCGCCTAAAAATTCTGAAATTGCTCTTTGACATTGGCGAGCTTAACGTTTCAGAGATAGCCAGAAGAACCGGAAACAGCTACAAAACAACTTTAAAGCATCTTGAAATTCTGGAGAGGGAAGGGATCCTCCAGCATAAAACCTATGGCAGAATCCGCCTGTACAGGTTTAATTTGGCCTCCGAAAAGTCTAGGGCTGTTCAAAAATTTATTGAGGACTGGGAAAAATCAGGTGAGCGGTAGATTCACCAACCGCTACATTAACATTTATCCTACGCGCTTTAAAAGGGAGAAAAACAAGGTGACATTTGATGGCGATGGTTGATGTATCCGGCAAACCAAAAGTTTTCCGAGAAGCCACAGCCACTGGAAAGATTAGGCTGAAGCCTGAAACAATAAGCCTCATAAAAAGGGGAAGTATTGAGAAGGGTGATCCGCTATACACCTCAAAAATAGCTGGAATATTAGCTGCTAAGGAAACAAGTAGGCTAATCCCCCTCTGCCACCCGTTACCCCTGACAAACGTAAAGGTGGAGGCGGAGATTTTAGACCACGAAACAATTCAGGTTTCCTCCACAGTCAAAACTGAAGCCCAGACTGGCGTGGAGATGGAGGCGCTTGTCGCCACAGCCGTCAGCCTCCTGACAATATGGGATATGGTTAAGCAGTATGAGAAGGATGCTGAGGGGCAATATCCATCAACAAGAATTGAAGAAATCCGCGTTATAAGGAAATTTAAGGAAGCCCAGGGAAATGAGTAGAATCAGCGAAAGCACCAGAAGGCATAAGGCAGAAGCCCCAAAACAGCTGAGGTTTGGAGTTTTCATATGCAGTACCTCCCGCTATAACCAGCTTAAGCGTGGAGAAAGCGTCAAAGACGAATCCGGAGATCTTATTGAGCACTTCATTAAGAGTTCCGGGCACGTTCTAGTCTTTCGCAAAATAATCTCCGACGATAAGGCCCTAATAGAGCAGGGTGTAAAGGAAGCGATGGAATCCCTAAATGTGGATGTTGTGGTGTTCTGCGGCGGCACGGGAATAGCCCCATCAGACGTCACCATAGAAACTGTTTCCCCCTTCCTCGAGAAAACCCTCCCCGGATTCGGAGAAATTTTTAGATTTCTAAGCTACAACGAGATGGGATCTGCAGCAATTTTGTCCCGGGCTATTGCAGGCACGTGCAAAGGCAAGGTTTTCTTTTGCATTCCAGGATCCATGGAAGCTGTTAGGCTTTGTTTTGAAAAGCTTATATTACCCGAGGCGGCACATATCGTTAAGCACGCGCGGGAATAACGATGCCGTTAATCGATGGTTTTGGGCGACCGCTGCTTAACCTACGCATAGCCCTAACCAGGCCCTGCAACCTTCACTGCAGTTATTGTCACGGAGAAGGCGAAGAGAGGAGCACGCAGAATCCTCTAACAGAGATGACGGCTGAAGAAATTATCCGGATAGCTAAGGTGGCTGTGGCTCTGGGAATCTCAAAGGTGAAGCTTACAGGAGGGGAACCCCTACTACGCAAGGATATTATTCAAGTAGTTAGGGGGATCGCCAGCATACATGGATTAGAGGAAGTTTCCATGACCACCAATGGAACCCTCCTAGCGCCAATAGCAAAGGAGCTCCGTGCTAGCGGTTTAAGGCGGATAAACATAAGCCTGCCAACCATAGATGGCGAAACCTATTGTAAACTAACTGGCGGGAATCTTGAAGATGTATTGACGGGAGTAGAAGCAGCTGTAGAAGCCGGATTCAATCCGGTGAAGCTTAACATGCTTGTCCTGAAGGGGGTTAATGAGTCTCAAGTTGACGTGATGATTGACTTCGCAAGGAAAGTGGGGGCTATTCTGCAGCTGATAGAGCTTGAACCCATAAACATAAGCAGCGACTACTATGCTAGGTACCACAAGCCCTTAAACGAGTATGAGGAAAGGCTGAAGCAAAAGGCTATTAAAATTGAGACGAGAAAATACATGCAAAACCGCAGGATATACCACCTCCCAGATGTAATGGTGGAAATTGTCCATCCAATAGAAAATACGGATTTCTGCATGTACTGCACAAGAATTAGGATTACAAGTGATGGAAAGCTTAAGCCATGCCTAATGAGGAACGATAACACTGTGGATATATTAACGCCCCTGCGGAAGGGTGCAAATGACATGGAGCTTATGGAATTATTTAAAATTGCAAACGATAGAAGGGAGCCCTACAATCTAAAGGGGCATCAAATAAAAAGGGAAAAGGACTATTAGATTTCAACTATTTTTGCCTCAAGTTTCTCCGTGTTCAGTAAAGCCATCGTCGACTTTCCAGTTATGTAGCCGCAGACTTCTCCGGGATTCACCACCAACATTCTGCCCTTCCTATAGACCTCAGCCATATGGGTGTGACCGTGAACTAGGACGTCGAAGCACTGGCTGCTTATTAGGGCCTTTAGTAGTTCATCCTCGGTTCCATGCATCAGCGCTATCTTGGCGTTGCCTACGGTTATTTCCGTGAAGTTACCTCGGAGCTCCATGTTTCCATGCTCGATAGACCTTCTCTTAAGGAGCTCCTTGTCGCCGTCATTATTTCCGAAAACGCCGATAACCTTTGCCTTAAGCTCCTTTAACCTTGGAATCACAAAGGGCGCCACATAATCTCCGGCATGAAGCACAAGTTCTACACCCTCACTGTTGAGTCGTTTAACAGCCCTTTCTATCATGGGTAAATTGTCATGGGTGTCTGAAATCAGCCCAATTATCATGCCATCACCTCACCATAAAGCTATTTCCTATGAAAGAAAATAATTCTTTCTTATGCTTCCATAAGCCTAAGCCAAATATAGTTTGGGTAAACATTTTCAATTCATAATCTTAAATTTACTCACCCAAAGTCTATAGAAAGGGGTTCAATTGAAAAAAATTAGCGATGAAGAAGCCCGCGCCATAGTTTCAGAGTTTGTTAGAAAAAAGAAGAACATCGAAAAGGTTGAAATATCCACCGTCACACAGAAGGGCGAATACCTAGTTGTAACTGGAACATGCCCAATAAATATTGAAGGCCATACATGGGCTGAAAAATTTGAGATTGTAATTGATAAAAAAGGAAAAATAAAGTATACGGAATTTTGGTTGCTATAGCCCTGAACCCGTCCAGAAAAGGCTAAGACATGAATTGGTAGTCTCAGCCCGAAAGGTTTTTAAGCGCCTACTTCCAGCGGAAATCTTGCTGGAGGCAAGCCGACTCAGAAATGCATGTGTTAAAAGTTAACCACAACTCCACTGCGGCTTCAGCTGGGGGAATAATCCATGCTGAAGTTGCGAAAATCGCTATTACTCACACTCATGTTAAGTACTCTATATTCTTTAGGAGTCGGCTTGCTTGGCCCTATATACCCGATTTTTGTGGTTAATCGCTTCTCAGCCTCTTATATAGATATGGGATGCCTATACGCAATATTCGGCGCAACCGCAGCCATTCTAAAAGCACCAGCGGGCAAACTTTCAGACCTTTATGGAAAGGAAAAAATATTCCTAATAGGAGCCGCCATCGGCGCCGTATGCTCCCTCTCATACGTGTACGTTTCCAGCCTAACAAATCTCTACCTCATAGAATTCCTCTTCGGAATATCTCATGCCCTTCAAAGGCCATCCCTATTGTCCATAATGATTGATTTAGGAGATAAAAATGGAAGGAGCTTCACCCTAGGAATATTTGAATCCATATATGATCTCACAGAAGCCACGGCGGCGCTGCTCGCAACAATAGTAGCTGCCAAAATAGGGTTTGAGGCTCTATTTTATATATGCTCAGGATGTCAAGCAACAACTGGAATATTCCTAATAAGGCAGAAGGAACATGCAATCTAAACGTTAAAGTTATTATTACGAAAAAGTAAGTCTAGTCAAAGGAAGCCCGGTGGTGTAGCGGTCAAGCATGGGGGCCTCTGGAGCCCTTGACGGGAGTTCGAATCTCCCCCGGGCTACCAATCATAAACTAGAATCTAACATCCAAGGAAGCTTCGCCGGACTAAACCATTGAAGCCAAGCTTTATCGATATTAGCAAAATCGAACAAACTCAAATTCACCAACTCAGCATCGCCCTAGAACAACTACTCAAAGGGCTGCGGTAGAATCTGAATGAAAAATAGTAAGTGTTAAATTCAACTCCTCGCAAGGCATCTCCCGGGCTATTCATATTGTGGTTAGATTGGTATTGGACGGCGCATGTATATTCGGTAGCCAACCATTATTAGTGTGCCCATTATGGTCCATATGGTTACTATGCGTGTGGCTGTGGCGTTTACGCTGTGAACATTTATTTGTGTCGGGTCATGGGTTAGGAAGACTGCACAGAACAGGAATAGGAATATTGTTAATGCACTTGTTAAATCGATTATCTTTTCTTTCCTTTGAGGTATAGCGACAGCTTGTTTTGGAATTGTTTTTCTAAATATAAATGCTGTAATGGCTAGTATTATGGCGATTGCAAGGTACGCCTCCGGGCGGATTTGTGGAGCCTGCGGCGTGTTTAGTTGTATAGTTACACGATAGAGTAATCCTATGAGAATAAGCGTCATAATTAAGGCTGTTTTCTGTTTTCGTGAGAGGATTTTGTGGTTCCAGTTTCGTGGGAAAAGGCGGGTTGCAGTGTAGAAGGTTAGGACGCCTTGAGTCATGCCCCACCAGAAAAAGTTAACAAAGAAAAGGGCAGACCAGTTTATGCCGAGTGCTTGCGGTTCAACAAATTGGGTTGCAGGCACAAAAAGCGTGAAGGCTGTTCCAAAGAAGAAACCCGCAATAATGAGATTATAGTCTTTTAGGCGATATCTTGTGATGAAGTCCTCTAATATTGCAAAGTAGGGAAAGTATACTAAGAATAGGAATAATGGTAGCATGGGTCTTGCAACTAAATTGTTTATGCCGCGCATGGAATATTCGAAGAGCAGGTTGAAACCTACAGCGGCAAAAACTATTTTCCAGTGGTTCAATGTAAACCACACACTTCCTTTGGATTTATGTAAACTTAATTTATAAGCAAATGCGTGTGGAGAATTATAACGCATTTGCCTACGATTCTATGTTAGGATGGGAAGTTATTTATTCATAAAAAAGTACTTTCTTTCAGGTTTAAGAATGAGTGGAAATAATTTAGAAAGGGATGGATTTGAGGATAGGCAATATAGGGTTGCAATGACTTTTATACTTGGATTCTTCGCCCTTCTGGGAATTTCCATAATTTACTATTTCATTACCAGAAGCTTGGATATCGCGGAGTTTGTTGGCACGCTGTTTGGCGGTTGGGTTGGCACAATAATTGGCTTTTACTTTAGGGAGAGACAGGTGGAGCAGTTAAGCCAGAGCCTAAAAGAAGAGAGAAATCGAACAGAGGCCCTTACAAACTATATTCGACAAAAGTCTGATGAAATTTGGCGAAAATTGGAGGGCAAAACTTGAGCTCAAAACCATCCAGCACCATTATTCATCATGAAGATGGCGGTCCAGTTTACAGCT
>CAZAPQ010000137.1:0-6494 GCA_964487415.1 uncultured Candidatus Bathyarchaeia archaeon
CTTTGTAGGCTTCTCCTCCTTCAAAGCATTCTAAAAGAGCTGTTAAAACAGCGCGATGGGCTAGTTCCCCCATTCTGTAGAGGTTTGCCGAAAGTTCTTCAAGACCCGTATCAATAATTCTGCTCATCCGCTTTCACCTCATCCGAACTCTCCAGTTAAGTATCTCTCCGTTAACTCGTGCTTTGGATTCTCGAAAATTCGCTTGGTCGGACCATATTCTATTAGTTCGCCAAGGTAAAGGAAGGCTGTGTAATCTGAAACTCTTGCTGCTTGTTGCATGTTATGGGTTACAATGATGACGGTGTAATTCTCAGCCAGTTTTCTTATGAGGGCCTCTATTTTTGCTGTGGCTATTGGGTCAAGAGCTGAACAGGGCTCATCCATCAACAGGACTTCTGGTTCAACAGCTAACGCGCGTGCTATGCAAAGTCTCTGTTGCTGCCCGCCGGATAAGCTTGCTCCAGACTTGCCCAAGTCTTCCTTAACTTCGTCCCAAAGATTGGCTAGCTCCAAGCTTCGCCTAACAGCAGCCTCAAGGATTTTCTTGTCCCGGACGCCGTTCAATTTTAAGCCCGCAGCCACGTTGTCGTAGATGGACATCATGGGAAAGGGATTTGGCTTTTGAAAAACCATGCCTATCTTCCTCCTCACCATAACAGGGTCAACACCGTTATCATAGATGTTTATTCCATTAAACAGAACCTTTCCAGAAACCCGTGCGCCTGGGGTAATTTCATGCATCCTATTAAGGCAACGAATAAAAGTGGTTTTACCACACCCGGATGGACCGATGATGGCTGTTACGGCATTCTCCTCAATTTTTATGTTGATGTCTTTCAGCACGTGTTTCGAGCCGAACCAAGCGTTTAAGTTTTGGATATCAAACTTGACCACCATCAGTATCTCTCCCTAGTCAAAACTCTCGCGGTTATGCTTATTCCCAAAACCAGCAGAATAAGCACAAGCGCCGATCCCCAGGCCAATGCTATCCAGTTTTCGAAGGGTGACATGGCAAATATAAAGACGTTTAATGCGAGATTAGCAACTGGGCGGTTCAATCCTGCGAACCACCACCGCCAAAAACCCATGCTGACAAGCACAGGCGCCGATTCTCCGGCAATCCTTGCAATGGAAAGCAGTATCCCCGTGACTATGGTCTTTTTTGCTGCGCTAATCACGACTGTAATTGTGGTTTTCCATCTCGGGATGCCTAGGGCAATAGCCGCTTCACGAATGCTCATAGGCACAAGTTTTAACGCTTCTTCAGTTGTCCTAGTCACTATGGGAATCATGATTATAGCCAATGCGAAGGCTGCTGCGGTAACCGAGAACCCTATTGAACGTGTAATTAAGGCGTAGGCAAAAACCCCTATAACAATTGATGGGACCCCGCTTAATACGTCATGGAGGAATCTAACAATCACGGACAGTTTCGATTCGCCATATTCGCTTAGGAATATGCCAGACATTAACCCTATTGGAACACCGATGAGGGAAGCCAATCCAATAGTTATTAATGTTCCTTGGATAGCGTTTGCAACGCCTCCTCCGGTTTCGCCAACAGTAGGTGTGGGTTTAATGAAGAATTCTATGTTGATTGTAGAAAAGCCCCTTATAACCACCTCATATAGTATGCTGAAAAGGGGAACTAAGGCCGAAAGAAGGGCTAGGTAGACAAGAAACTTTACAAGGTGATCTTTGACAACTCTGAACTTGTAATAGTCCATGTCTCTATTCCCTCGCAATCCCCCTTGTCAATCTGAGAGTCCGCCAAACAATCAGCCTAGCAAGAATGTTGATTATCAAAGTTACAAACAGCAGAATGAGTCCTACATTGATTAAGGCGCTGATGTAGAGGTCGTAGGTTGCCTCCAAAAGTTCATTAGCTATTATGGCTGCCATTGTATACCAAGCATCAAACATCGATGACGGCCAGACTTGAAATCTATTTCCAATAACCATTGTTATTGCCATGGTTTCGCCAACCGCACGTCCAAGACCAAGAATCACCGCGCCTATAACTCCTGAACGGGCATAGCTGATCACGGTTTTTGCTGTTTCCCATTTTGTTGCGCCGAGAGCTATCATGGCTTCCCGCTGTGAATTCGGCACAGCCGAAAAAAGATCACGCATGACAGCAGAAACCGTTGGAATAATCATTATGGCTAGAACTATTCCACCCGTCAAGACGCCTCCACCGTAAATGGGCCCGGAGAAAACGGGGATAAAACCAAAAACTGCCTTCAGGTATGGATACACATGGTCACGAAGGAAGGGGATGAGCACAAATATTCCCCAAAGCCCATAAATAACGCTTGGAACAGCGGCCAAAAGCTCGACGAGAAAGGAAAACGCAACCCCGAATTTTTTAGGCACATATTCTGAAAGAGCTAATCCAACACCTAGGCTTATGGGCACACCTATTAAGAGGGCAATGGCCGAAGTGACTAAAGTGCCCAATATCAGCGGTAACACTCCAAAAATCCTAGAAACAGCGGGATCCCATTTGGTGCCCGCGATAAAGTTTAAACCAAAAGTTTGCATGGAAAGCCAAGACCCCTTAACCAATTCGTAAACCATTAAACCAAGAAGTAAAAAGATGCTAGAAGCAAATAGGGCGCTTACAAGTTTGAAAATATCGTCGCCTTTAAAATGGTTTTTAAGATGCGAAGCGGATTTTACGTTTAAATTGCGAATAAAAGGGGGTATTTTCTGTGAAATCTTCATGTCTCGTCACTTGCGTATTTGCTGTCCATTGAACGTTATCAAACGGATTGTCGCCTCATTATGCGCCACAACACTTGATGGTAAAGGAACATAGTATAAATCAGCTGCATAATTTTGACCGTCATGCACAGCCCACCAGAGGAAATCCACTAAGGCTTTGGCAGTGGCCTCGTTCATGTTAGGCAAAACGTTCAATTCCTTGTATACGAGGATGTAGGATAAGCTTGTTATTGGATAAGCTCCGCGTGCTTGTGTGTTGCCAGCCAAACTGTCAACTATTGAAACCCTTGACCAGCTTGCGTCGCCCCTTGGCAAGGTTATAGCAGCATACTCTGCCGCTTTGGCAAATGATTCTATGCTAGGCTCGATGAATTCGCCAGCTGCGTTCTGAACATATCCATACGCCAAATTATTCTTCTTTGCATATGTAAATTCAACATAGCCGATGGAGTAAGGCGTCTGCTGCACAAGGGCCGCAACTCCATCATTACCTTTCCCTCCAAGACCTGTCGGCCAATTGACGGATGTCCCTCTTCCAACAGTTTCCTTCCATTCTAAGCTGACATTTGACAGGTAGCTGGTCCAGATGAAAGTGGTGCCGCTTCCATCAGACCTATGCACTACAGTGATTGCTTGATCTGGAAGACTTATGCCAGGGTTTATTGCAGTAAGCCTCGCATCATTCCATCTAGTAATCTTTCCGAGATATATGTCTGCAAGAATTTCTCCTGTGAATTTAAGTCCTTTAGGTATGCCCGGCAGATTGTAAATTGGGACAACTCCTCCAATGGTTATTGGTATGTGCAAAGTGTTAGGCGCCTTTGCAGCCTGCGCCTCTGTGAGTGGAGCATCGCTGGCTGCAAAATGCACGGTCTTTTCAGTATGTTGTTGTATTCCTCCACCGCTTCCGATTCCTTGATAGTTAACTTGGACGTTAGGTTTGATCTTATGGTATTCTGCTGCCCACTTGTCAATTAACGGAAAGGGGAATGTTGCTCCCGCGCCATTCAATGTTATTGTCTGCTCCGTTGCCAAATATTGATAAGCAAACGCGCTGGTGATAGCTACTGCGATTATGGCTATTGGAATGGCAACTTTGTATATCATTTTCATATACTTCACCTTTTCTTATCATTTAAGAAAGAAAAATCTATATACCTTGCCCGAATAGAAAATATAGATGAAAATTGTCTATATAGAGAGGACATGAATGAAGGAGCAAACAAATGAGGAGACAAGAAAAATTCAGTTCACTGGAAAATCCACATATATAGTCTCACTTCCAAAAAAGTGGGTTACTTCACTAGGGTTAAAGGCTGGAAGCCCGATTGTGATAACTCAACAAAACAATTCACTCATTTTAACCCCGAAAGAAATGGCCAAACCTGCAACTCAGCCTGCAGAAGCCACCCTCACCATTTCAAGTAAAGATGATCCCGACACTATAACAAGGGCTATAATTTCCCTTTACTTAGTAGGCTACAACTTCATCATAGTGCGAACAAGAGAAGAACGCATAGGCACTATGCAAAGAAACGTGATAAAAGAGCTAACAAGGAAAAAGCTGGTCGGCACAGAAATTATATCGGAAACCTCAAACGAAATCAAACTACAAACATTAGCAAGCTATCCCGAGCTCTCCGTTGAAAACGCTTTAAGACGCATGTGCATAATTGCCACTTCAATGCACAACGACGCAATACAAGCACTGAAAAACATGGACAAAAAACTTGCCCAAGAAGTAATCCAGCTGGACGACGAAGTTGACCGCTTCAGCCTCTACATCATACGCCAGTTAAAAGTAGCTGTGCAAAACGGGAAAATCTTAAAGGACATCGGGCTTTCCAGCCCGCGGGACTGTCTAGGCTACAGAGTAATTGTAAAATTTGTTGAAAGAATAGCTGATCACGCTACACGCATTGCAGAAAACATTTTAGCACTAGAAGAAAAACCAAGCGAAGCAATTTTCCAGATACTTAATGAAATGAGCACGCTCGCCCAAAATGTATTCGAAGACGCAATAAAAGCACTATTCAAAAAAGACTACGCCTTAGCAGACCGAGTTATTTCCAAAGCCAAAACAATAGCGACTATCGAAAACAAGGCAATAAACGAAATTCAGTATAAAACCAAACCGGCAGACATTTCTAACATAAGAATGATAACGGAAAGCATACGGCGAACAGCAGAATACGCAAGCGACATAGCAGAAATAGTCCTAAACCTAAACATAAACCAAATAATCGCAAGATAATAATCCAACAAAACAAAGTCCATTTTGTTGTCTCTTCATGGAAGTGGAATAAATGGTTATTATAGGGCATTTTGCAATAGATCTAAAGGTGTTTAGTTGAGGCTATGGTCTATTCATCCTAAGTATCTGGATCGTGTTGGTTTGATTGCTGTTTGGAGGGAGGGGCTTCTAGCTAAGCTGGTTTTGGAGGGTAAGACAAAGGGCTACCGTAATCATCCTCAACTTTTGAGGTTTAAAGGGTATGAGAAACCAGTCGATTTGATTGACGCTTACCTTTTCCAAATTTTTCTTGAAGCAAAAAGGAGGGGGTATTCGTTTGATTATTCTAAAATAAGGGGTGTTAAGCTTCAAGGAGCTTTGGCGGTAACCCGTGGACAGTTAGAGTTTGAATTTGCTCACTTGTTGAAAAAGCTTGAAAAAAGGGATAAGAAAAAGCTTGAAGAATTGAAAGGCTTAAACCATAAAAATATTGAACCAAACCCGGTTTTTAGAGTTGTTGACGGCAATGTTGAGCCATGGGAAAAGCTGATAACCGGCTGAACTATTCATTTTTTGCGTCCAGTTATCCATAATTTACTCTCTTTGAACGCGCTAACTAAAAGGCGTATTTTATATACTTAATTTAAAACAAATTATTAGATGATTTGAATGGTTACAAATTCTTCTACCCTTCTGAAATGGCTAAATGCAGTTGCTTTTGTGGCTGTTGTTCTCGTAAATGGTTTGGCTGGTAGCACCACGCTGATTGGCGGCAAAACTACGGCTCAAGTTTCTGATGCCAATCCGACGCTTATAACTCCTGCTGGATACGTCTTCTCTATATGGGGCGTTATATATGTCCTTCTGGGAGTCTTTGTGGTTTTCCAGGCATTACCAAGCGAAAAAGGGAGAGAATTTAGAGGGAAAGTTGGCTGGCTATTTATAATTAGCAGCATTTTAAACATTGTCTGGCTTTTCCTCTGGCAGTTTGAGTATCTTATCTTGTCAGTTATTGTAATGTTCCTACTTCTGGCAACTTTAATTTTAATCTACCTTCGCCTTGAGATTGGAAAATCAAAGGTTCAGCTTCGTGAAAAAATTGCTTTTCATTTACCATTCAGCGTTTATCTCGGCTGGATTACTATCGCTTCCATAGCAAATGTGGCTGCTACGCTGGTTTCGGTTAACTGGGATGGTTTTGGAATAAGCCAAGAAACATGGGCCATTATAATCGTAATAGTCGCTTTGTTAATTGCGATATTAGTTGCGCTGACACGAAAAGACGTTGCATATGGACTGGTGGTAATATGGGCTTTGTTAGGCATAGCAGTAAAACAAAGCGCAAATCAAAACATCGTAACAGTGACAGAAGTAGGCGCTATTATCTTAGCCATAACTTTGATAGCCACGATCATTTTCTCAAAACTGAAACATTAAAAAACACCCATTAACACATACCAAAATTCACCCTTTTTATGACATCAATAACCTATACGTGAACAACAAAATTATTGCCCCTCCTATTGGTCGCTGT
>CAZAPQ010000138.1:0-1745 GCA_964487415.1 uncultured Candidatus Bathyarchaeia archaeon
CGTATTTCATCTTCGTTGCCTCTTTCCTCGTCGAATACTACAAGGACGTCAATGTCGCTGGCAACAGTATAATCTCCCCTAGCATAGGAGCCGAAGAGTATAACCTTATACAGGCTTAGGCCCTCGCTAAGCTTTTCGGCGTTTCTTCTAATTTCCTCTACAACTTGGTCTCTGCTAAATTTTGGAAAGTAGACTCTCACAGAACTTGAGGATTTTTTCAGCGTACCCAATTAACCGTTCAGCCTCCTTCCGTGTGTATCTCCTTCTCGGAGAAGAGGACGGATGAGCGTTAGGATACCGTGTAGGAATATACGCCTTATCAAGCTCTAAGGCGCAATCCAGCAGCTCCTCATCGACGTTAACCCTGCCCTTCAAATTGTTTAGCAGGTCATAGACGGAGTGGCCCCAAGCCTCAGCTCCAAGCCTCTGAAAAACTGCCTTAACAGCCTTCTCAGCTGACTGTTGAGCCGAAAAGCAGGCCCAATCATAAAAGCCGGACTCTAAATCGTTCTTTGCATGTTCAAGATCGCCTTCAGCCTGATCCATCCAGTCCCTACTTCTCTCAACCATGAACCTCAACGATAAAAACTACAAATATTGCATATTTAAGGATTTTAATATAATATCTTTTGGCATCAAACATCCAACCATATAAAGGAAAAGCTATGAAGATAAAATGATGCGAACATTGCATGCCTTTTGCTCGAGGAAAATAAATCTAAAACTGATAACAAGCAAACCATATAAAAGATATGAGCCCGCAGCCTCCATACTTGAGAATTTGGCAGTCTTACATGGTTTTAGGCTTTAAAGTGCTGGATTGCTTCAAGTATGTTTGAAACTTCAACAACCTCTATGTTGGTGTAACCCTGCTCTTCCAAATACTCTTTAATTTTGACTTTTTCCTGCACATACTGAATTATCTTTAAAGGCCCTATCCTTGTAACTTCCTCCCTATACACTGTCGTTATGGCTTGACCCTTCGGCACAAGAAATTTAGTCGCCCCATTCCTTGCAGCAGCCATGGCCTTTTCAAGGATTCCGCCAACCTTGCCAATTTTTCCATCGCTTTCTATTGTACCCGTGATCACCACATCCCTCCTAATGTTTTCACCTTCTCCCTGAAGCGTTAATGTGAGCAATATGGCTATAGCCGCTCCAGCCGAGGGGCCGTCAATAACGTCTAGCTGCCTATCCGCCACAACCGTAAGCATGCAGTCCAGGGTAGACGCGTCAACGCCTGAAATCTTTTGGGCAACCATAAGAGCTGTTTCAGCTGAAGCCTGAAGCTCAATGCCAATTTTGGGACTCGTTGCAATGAACATGCTGCCCGACCCTCCTATAAAGCGGACGTAAATTTTGAGGATTTCCCCATATGTGCTCCCATTTTCAAGCCTCGCAACTCCCACAATATGTATCCATGTTCCAGCTGGAGAAGCATTGACAGGATGGTGATATTCGAGGTTTCTCTGAAGAATCTCAAGCGTTTCTTTAAGCCTCAAATTCTCAACGCTTAAGGCGTTAATTCTGGACTGCAGGCTCTGTAGCCACCAGTAAAACAAAACATTCAGCGACATGCTTAAGCATAGAATAATGAGAACCATCATAAGAGCAACGTTACGCCTCTCCATATCCAACGCCAAGAGATTATCGAAGGCTAAACCTATTAAAATATTGCCCGCTCAGGAGTCTAAATCTGCTCGGGCGGAACATTGCTAGGCGAATGGGCTGCAAAATATTTCAAC
>CAZAPQ010000139.1:0-2845 GCA_964487415.1 uncultured Candidatus Bathyarchaeia archaeon
ACCCTCAATTTTATTGCCAACCACATGCTTGTAAAGGGCTCCTGAACAGTAAATTTTACCATTATGTGTGACATTATCAAATATTTGCACTTCAATTTTTAGATGATAAGTCTCCAGTTTACTTGCTAATAGGGCCCTAGATGATGTTTGAATTTCAGACGGGTATATTCCATATCTATTGCAGTAATATAAGACCTGCGGCGTTAAATGCACATCATAGGCGGCGCTACCTAAGGAAATATCTGTGGTGTCACGTTGAAATCCTTTATTATCGAGCCCCTGAAGGAAAGCATTCATACCAGCAGTCCCGACTCGCTGCATTCCGAAAATTCCATAACTATTATTATAGCTTGAAAGAGCGTTCGTGTTTGTAACGTAGTAGAATGGATAGCCAACGATGCTTACCCACGTCCAATTATATGCCCGAACGCGAGTTCCTAAGAAGTGACAGTACCGTGCATAATCTGAGGAATATTGAACTACATACTCCGATGGTATTGGAATAGCCTCGCCGAAGGTGTTTATAACTACTGCATTTTTAACTGTCTCGTTGCCTGATGCCGTAAGGGTCTGATTGTTTAATATCCTTGAAAACTGGCTTGTGCTGTTGACTAGCACTGTGCATTTAAAGTATCTTGAAAGAAGCTTGTAAAGGTCTTCTGCTAGGCTTTGGGCTGTGTATCCTGTAACCCACCATCCCCGGGCATCGCTGCAGTTTAGAATGTATAGAGTTCCGCCTAACCCTGTTGACCCGATGACCTCGGGCTTAACATCGAAGGTTACATTCGATGAAGTTACAAGGTAGGAAGCGGCTTCTGAGTATATTCCTAACTCCTTAGCATTTGAAATAGATTTATAGGGCATATGTATTGTTCCATGGCTTCCGGATTGAACAACGTAGACTGTGAGGTTATAGACTATGCTTGGCGGTAACATGGCAGTTAAGGCAGCGTGAAGTGTTTCCCATGCCGGATCGTCTGGTGGATTAAAAACTATGGCGCTTAGGTTGTAGTTGGAATCCAGCATCTGAAGCGTTGTAAGGGCCCATCTTCTGAGGTTTATTGGGGAAACCCTTCTGGGCAAGGGTAAAACAGCGTAATAGGACGAAATTGTAAAGGCTCCAAGGATAATGATTATAACAAGGAAAACTTCAACCGTCCGCATCATCAGCCAATCACCTCATAGCCTTCAAGGCTCCACATAGCCAGCTTAGCCTCATAGGAAATATCGCCAACCAGCACGCTTCGTATCTCCGTGGCAACCCAAACGCTGTTGGATATATCTCCGCCGAAAACCACGGGGAAAGCCATCATGTTTATCCCCCAAGGCATCATGGTAATCCCATACACCGCATCAGCGCCGTAATAGCCCTTGTAGGATATTATCAGGATACCAGCATCCTTTGGCACAGTGAAGTTGGCAATGGGCTTAATGCTGGTAATATTGCCACGGTAAATATAACCCTCCAGCCTGCGTATAGTAAGATCTTCACATACATACATGAAGGATGCAGTGAAGTTGAAGGGAACAGTGGATGATTCATTTCGCAGGTCAAAGTTGCGCACAACGGTCACTCGTCTGTCGTTAAAGCTTTCAACTAAAGGAACAAGGAAAGCATCAAAGCCCAAGGGTCTTTGACGACATCCGAAGCCTATTAAGCCACCAGCTTTTGCATAAGCTAGAAAGGCATAGGAGTCGCCTGTGCAAACACTTGAAAAGTTCAGGTTGAGTACGCCCATGTTGTCCGCTGGGACGGCGCCGGTTATCATATCATACGTGGGAAAACCCTCAGAATCTTCTTTAACTTTTAACAATGCATAGCTGACTTCGGCATGGGCTAATGGAACCCCTCTGCCAGCAACTTTTATGGTGAGCGTTAGGGGGTCTCCTGCGTTAGCCTCCTCAATTTCAACATTCACTATAGGCGTTAGCGTGAGCTGAAATCCATACATGCCATATATTCCAAGCAGCTTTGCCGCATCGTCGTATGAAACGGTCTTGTCCATTGAAACAAGCAGATAGCTTCCGAAGCCCAATGTGATGTTGCTGTAAGTCCTATTTGTGATTGTACAATAAACTGGTGTGCCCATGGATGATTGTAGCCTCATCAGTGAGAAGGGGCTTAACCTATATTGGGTGAATTCTGGGTTTTGCAGTCCGAAAACTGATGGACTGTCGTCTCGTTTACCCCATTCTATGGGCTTGTCGTCCTCCATTTCGAGTGGAAATCCGGGGTTTAGGAGGATATTGTCAAGGATGTCGCTGCATTTTATGGCCAGGTTCTTTTGTCTTTGATAAATGATTACTGTTTGGATTGTCTGATTAAATAAGCTAATGAAGATTAGCATGGCTGCGAGGAATATTGTTGTGGCGATAATATGGTCTATTGTAGCTCCAGCCATAGATGTCACCCTCCAGGGGATGTATGGCTGAAGGATAGTCTAATGGTTCCATCCTCGTACTTCTCAGCGTAAATACATGTGTCATCAGAGTTGCTTATGAATAGGGATTCTATCCATTCAGCGTTTGGTCCCAGGACTATTGTCCTTTTTACCGCAATTTTTGTCCCGCTTAATGTTAGCGTTAATTCTAAGATTTTAGCCTGTGAACCAGAGGAAGACTGTTTTATGGTGGCGTTTCCCACATAGAAAGAGCCCTCAATATACTCTGGAACATCAGGTTTATGGCTTAGCTGCATGGATTTTATGGTGGCATGGTCAAGGGTGAAGTACATCTGCTGTATCGTGCTTCCAATATTGTTTGCAACCTCTTCTAGGGCTAGGGTTCTCCTCGAGTCAACCCAGATGTTCATAAGCCAGCTTGCAACCATTGGGAATAATATGAC
>CAZAPQ010000140.1:0-3270 GCA_964487415.1 uncultured Candidatus Bathyarchaeia archaeon
AAGCAAATACGATGACGCAGTGGCAAGACTATACCGAACCATAGAACTCATAGCCCAATACCAACTCAAAACCAAATATGGCATAGAACCCGCCTCATGCCCAAGAAGCATGCTGCCCCCAACACTTATAGAAAAATGGAAAGTTCCCCCAGAAATCGAGAAACTCAAGCTAGCACTACAGAAAGACTATGAACTGCTAGAAGCCATGGGCGACAAACTCGGAGCAAAATACCACCAGGACAAAAGCCTCCAAGACCTCCTCACAAAAAGAAACACATCAATCCTCGCTCACGGACTGGCCCCAGTAACCAAGGAAGCATGGCAAAAACTCTACAGAAAAACCATAGAATACGCAGAAACCGCCATAAAAAACATCAAAAACCTCACCATTATGGCGGAGCACATAAAACTAAAAGAATAAATCAATCGTTCAATCCGAGTTAGCCCTTCTAAAAACCGTAAAGCTTGGAACCCCCTCCACTTATCATCACCCTCTAGACGCGAGCATGCAGCTGGCATGTCATAAAATTAAATTCTCGTTGACCTCCGTTGCCGCAAAATTATATTATACGCTTTATAACTAGTAGGTAGGTTTATATGTCCTGTCTTTTAATCGTACTACTTGAAAGAAGATGGAAACCGAAGTTGTAGTAACAAGAAAAGGACAGACAACGATTCCCGCAAAGCTTCGCAAAAAATATAACATTGAGGAGGGCACACGCCTCGAGGTTGTAGACACGCCTGAAGGCATCCTCTTCAAACCTAAAAAATCCACAATAGACCTAGCTGGTTCAGGCGCAAAATATGCAACTCCAGAAGAAATGAAACGTCTCCTAAACAGACTAAGGGAAGAGGATGTCTAAAGCCGTTTTCGACACACGGTTCTTCGTAGAACACTACTACTCCGGGGACGACAAAATCCTACAAAAAACAAGGGAACTCATGCGCACCACACGGCGACGCTATATCTCTACAATTGTAATCCACGAACTTTACACACTAACACTACAGAAGGAGGGGCGAGAAACAGCGGAACTAAGGGCAACCCTTCTTGAAAAAGACTTCAAAATAATAGACGTAAACCCACAAATCGCAAAAACCTCAGCCCACCTGCGCCATCAATACAAAACTTCAATGGCGGACAGCATAATAGCCGCCACAGCCCTGATCCTAAATGCGCCCTGCATAACAGACGATCCGCACATAAAAACAATAAGAGAAGTCAAGACGAAATGGATATAAGCCAGCCATACGCGGGCGTAAATGCCCTTTCCCCGATTATCCTTCGCATTGATAGCTGAGAACAAGCAGAATCGCATCTTTAATAAAACGGAGTTTGATTAGCGTATTTCTGCAGTTTAATCGGCTCTTACAGTCAAAGCGACCCGCTTAACAGGCCATAAATGAGCCCAAAGGTTATGCTTCCAGCCCAAGCCATTATTACATATGTGGCTACAACCTTCCATCTGGCTATCCTTGAAACAGCAATTGCGTTTGCGAAATCGTAGGGCTGCCCCATAAGCCAGCTAAGCAGGGCGCCCTTTGAAAGGATAACGCCTTCTCTAACCCATATACCCCTTCCAAGCACTATTTCCACAAGGGTCGGCGTGTATAGTGGCCCACCAAGAACCGAAGCCAACAGTACACCGCCTGCGCCGGTCAAATAAGTCTTTATGATTTCTTCAGGTAGAAACGCTTCCAAGTAGCTTACAATAATTAGGCCCAGAATAAAGTAAGGCAGAATTTGCTTTGCAAGGTAACCCCCAAATTTTAGAGCTGCCCAAAGCCTCTCATCTAATGGAGGCTTCACAATTTCAACCTTGGCTGCCGCTGGAGCTGCACTATTCACTTGATGCTCCTTTTCAACGGCTTTGCCCCAAGGAGTCTTGGAAATAATTATTCCGGCGACCAGCGCCACTGTGGCTGAGGCCAATATTCGGACGCTTGCAAGCTCCCATGAAATAAGCTCGCCTGTAAGCAGAATTGCCAGTATATTGGATGCAGGAGCCATTAAAAGGAAGGTTATGGCTGGGCCTATACCTGCCCCAGCGTATAGGATTCCCCCGAACAATGGAACCATAGTGCAGGAGCAAACCGTTAGAAAAGGCGCAATTCCAAGGGCTAGGGCATAACCAACCGCCCTGCTGCTTCCCATATATTTTGTTATGACTTCTTTTGGAACAAACTCGTAGATTAATCCTGCAACCGTGAATGCGAATAGTAGGCATATGGTTCCATGGCTGAAATAGTCATAAAGGTAAACCAGCGGGATAGCCCACAACGGGTAGCCGCGAAGCTCTATGGGTGTGGAGGTGGGTGCCAAAGAATAAGCTTGTATGCGGCTGTAGATTAGAAGCCCAACAACAACGACTACAAAGGCTAGAATTACACCTGCCCGAATGGCTCTTTTAGTTTTTTCCTCCATAAGCTTTTTCGCCTTTATTTGGCTGCTGCCCTAATCAGCTTTTCAACCTCATCTGGTTTTGGAACTCTTCCCATGATCTTAACCGTGTTGTTTATGGCTATGGCCGGCGAAACTAAAACGCCGTATTTTTGAACAGTTTCCTTCGACATTATGTTAATCTTTTCAATATTCACCATTATGCCAGCCTGCTTAAGTTTTTCAGCAGCCTTTTCCACGGCCTTTTTAGCTGCCTGACAGCGCATGCACTCAGGCTCTGGTCCTATAACTTCAACCTTCACTTCTTTCATTACACTTTTCACCTTGGAGAATGTGAACGATTATAGCAATATTTAAATATTGTTATAAACTTTGCTTTAAACGTGCATCCAACAATGAAAAACATGGAAAAGTTTAGGGCTAAAATCTTCAATGCACTTGCCGACCCGGCTAGGCTTAAAATTCTGGAGTGTTTACGCAGCGGCGAAAAATGTGTCTGCGAAATCATCCCATATGTCGGGTTGCCCCAGCCCCTGGTTTCTAGGCATCTTGCAATCTTGAAAAATTGTGGAATCTTAAGGGATAGGCGAGATGGAAACAGACGGTTCTACCGCGTTACAAATCCAGCGATTTTCAAGGTGATTGACGCTGTAGACGCTGACTTTGTGGATGCACTAATTAGGCATGTTGTTGAACAAATAGTTTAGGAGGCGTATGGAATGGTTGTAAAGGTTGAAACTTTCACGGCTGAACCGCCATGTGCGGGCTGCCTAAAACTCTTGGAATATGCGGACTTGATTAGGGCGAAATACGGTGAAAGGGTTGAAGTGATAAGGCATATAGGCCCATGCGAGGAGTTCAGCAAATAC
>CAZAPQ010000141.1:0-7139 GCA_964487415.1 uncultured Candidatus Bathyarchaeia archaeon
TGATGGAAAGACTTACCGAAAAACTTAAGGTGGTTTATTAGTATATGCATATAGGTAGTCCTATGGCTAGAAAGAAAAGCAGCGTCTATGTTGATGAGGAGCTCTGGCGAAGGCTCAAAAAGTATGCTATGGAGAAGGGGACAGAGTTGAGCGCTCTACTTGAGGATGTTATCCGCGAGGAGTTTATGGATCATGTGGATAAAGCCCTAGAGGAGTTAGCCGGTTCCAGAGTTTACGAGTTGGATTTTGAGCCTGTCAAGCCCAGGATGGGTGTCATAAGCGAACTTGTTAAGGCGATGAGGGATGAGCGGGCAGACAGCATACTTGGACAGCAGCGCAATAGTTAAAAGGTACATTGAGGAGGCTAACACCAACAAAGTTAGAGACATATACATGAGGGCATATGCGGGCGACGTGAAACTTGCCTTTAGCCTATGGAACATTGGCGAGGTTTTAGGTGCACTGGATAAAGCCAGATGTCTCAACACGATAAGCGAGGAGGATCACACTAGAGCTAGGGAAATGTTCCTTTTAGAAACAAGGAGACTTACCCGGCTCGGGTTGGTGATACTTGTTCCGATAAAATCCATCATCCTCACATATTCATGGAGGCTGCTGGAGAAGCACCACATCTATCAAGCTGACGCGCTGCAGATAGCCTCAGCCAAACACGTTCACGCCGCCCAATTTCTAGTGGCGGACAAAAGGCTCCATGAAGCAGCCTGCAAAGAAGGTCTAAACAGCATTTACCTGGGATAATATCCCCCATTAAAGCAAAATCAATCCACGCCCGCCTATCAAATCTTCCAGAACCATGACATTAAAATTATGGTCGCTCATCATTTTTGGTTCGTAAAGCTTAATAAAATGTTAAGGTTTCTATTTGTAGATTAGAATGTGGATTTCTAAATGGCTTGGCGAGTGCTATTCTAGGCTTTACCTAAGGTTTGGCCTGGAATTGTTCAAGTTCTCCGAGGCCAAGGAGCTTTTATCCCTCGATGAGAATAGGCTTTCCGTTGCCTTTAGCAAGCTCCATTCTAAGCGTCTTATAAACATCTTCAATCGTGGAAGACCTAGGCTTTATAGGCTTTTGAATCCTGAGAATTTCCTTTTCCTGGCCTCTGGAGCTGTGAAGAACGTTGAAAAAATCGCCTCTGAGCGCTATTTAAGGCTAATACTTGACTGTTTAAGGGTTCTATTGAAAACCATGGATCTTGAATCCTTCGCCGTCTATGGCTCCGTGGCCCGTGGATCCCCATCCCAATACAGCGACGTCGACATCCTCATAGTTTCAGACTCGCTGGAGAGAAGCCTAGGCTCAAGAATGGAGAAACTGTATCATTTGGAGAAAACGCTGGAAGAAGAGCTTAAATGGCTAAGAAAACACGGCGTTTACACGTCGCTTAGTTTCTATCCCCTAAGGAGGGAGGAGGCTCAAAGGCTGCCTCTACTATTCCTAGACCTAACAGAGGAAGCCACAATCCTCTATGACAGAAACAACTTTCTAGAGACCACCCTACTTGAGCTGAAAACCAAACTGCTAAAACAGGGCGCAAAACGAGTAATGGTTGAAAAGGAGCATTGGTACTGGGACCTAAACCCAAACAGCAGGTTCGGCGAAAAAATTGAGATTGCTTAAGATCGCCAAGGCTTATCTCCGCCAGGCCGAGGCTAGGCTCAAAGATGCCAAGGACGCCCTCTTGGAAGGCAATTATCCATACGCGGTAAGGCTAAGCCAAGAATGCGTTGAACTTTCCCTAAAGGCGGTTTTAAAGGCCGTTGGAATAGAGTATCCGAAAATCCATGACGTATCCGATATCCTAGCTGATGTTGGGGACAGGTTTCCAGAATGGTTTAGAATGGGACTGGAGTTTCTACGCGAATCAAGCAAAATCCTCGCCAAAAAGAGGGAAATAAGCCTATACGGAGGAGAAGAAGCCTTCCTATCCCCCGAAGAGGTCATAAGCAAAGCAGACGCAGAAGACGCCACGCAGAGAGCAGTCAAAACCCATGAATTATGCAGGAAACTCATAGACTCCATAAATATGGGCTAATATTCACTTTGGCATACTGGCGGAAATGAAAAGCCTACCCCATGCCTAACAAAAAGTTTCCCCCTTAAGGGTAAAACTTTTATAAAAAGCTTCCCCCTTATGAATTATGGAATTAAGAGAATACCTCTTAACCAAAAAAGAGGACATAAAAAACTTAGAGGTAAAAGATAGGCTCATTGAGGTTAAGGAAAACAGAAATTTCATGGTTGCTGTTGTAGGCCCTCGAAGGGCTGGGAAAACCTATTTCCTCTACAACCTAATCAAGAAGCGAAACATAAAGGATGAGAACTACCTCTTCGTGAATTTCGAGGAAAACGTCGTAATAAATGATCCTGTCGAGCTGCCCATAATCCATCAGGAAATCTATGGACGGCTACCCGAATACCTCTTCTTCGACGAGGTCCAAGCCTACAGCAACTGGCAAAAGGCCATCTACACCCTATATGAAAGGAAAAGACACTACATTTTCATAACAGGCTCCTCCTCAAAACTATTAAGCAGAGAAATCGCCACCCAGCTCCGGGGACGGGCAGTTACGGCTAAAATCTACCCCTTCTCCTTCATGGAAATCCTATCCCTACAAAATTTGGAGCTAAAAAAACACCGCTCAGCATATGAAATTGGACGAATAAAAAACCTTGCCAGAAGCTATGTCGAAAAAGGCGGCTTCCCCGACATCGTCCTTGGACATGCATCCCCCTCAACATTCTTCAGGGACTACCTTGACCTAATAATATACAGGGACATCATCGAAAGATATGGAATCAAAAACAGGCATGCCCTGGAATTCACCATAAAAGCGGTTCTATCCTCCTTCACTAAAACCTTCTCCGTTAACAAAACCTACAACACCCTCAAATCTATGGGCGCCAAAGTAAGCAAGAAAACCCTCTACAACTTCCAGAAAATCCTTGAGGACATAGGATTCGCAATATTCCTAAAAAGAATCGACCAAAGCCAGAGGAAAACCGAACTCACCCTGCCAAAGGCATACATAGTTGACAATGGAATATTCCGATTCACAGAATACAAGCTGGACATGGGAAAACTCCTAGAAAACGCCGTTCTACAAGAATTATGCAAAAGGGGCCTTGAACCTAATAGGCAAATCTTCTACTGGAAAGCCAACACAAACAAAGAAGTCGACTTCATAATCCAACAGGAAAAAGAAACCAAACAACTAATCCAAGTAACCTACGCCTCAGACCAAAATGAAATCGAAAAAAGGGAAATAGAATCAATAACAAAAGCCAGCGACAAACTAAACTGCAACAACCTAACCATAATCACATGGGACTACGAAGACCAAAAACGATACAAAAACAAAACCATAAAATTCACCCCCTTCTGGAAATGGGCTGCAAACTCCCAATTATAACATGGCTGGAATGCAAAATTCGAGACTCTCATATTAATGAGATTATGCAGAAACTCCATAAATATGGGCTAATAGCCACTTTAACATTCTGAACGGCGAAATTAAACGCCTATTCATGCCTAAACCATAAATTTCAAAAGCTCCTCATCACATATAAAACCCTAAAATTAATTTAAGATTGGTGAAGAATTGCGGGAAGAAATTATAGCGGCCTTGCGGGAAACCCTAAAAAACGAGGAGAAAATCTCAGTTGTCTATCTGTTCGGTTCATATGCGAGGGGTGCAAACACCCCATTAAGCGACGTTGACATAGCTGTTTTGCTTTCTGAAACTCCGAAAAACCTCCTTGAATATCACCTACACCTGATTAATAAATTATCCAGCATAGTAGGTGACAATATGGATTTGATAATCCTCAACACCGCACCCCCAATGCTTAAGCACCAGATAATAAAGTATGGCAGAATCATCTACTCACGTAGCGAGCTGGAAAGAGTAATTTTTGAGGCAAAGGCTGAATGCGAATATCTGGATTTCAGCAGAGCGTTAAGAAGGTATGATGAATGCCTGATAAAACAGATCCTAACATAGAAAAAACCCTAATAACCACAAAACTAGGCAAATTAAATCAATACCTAAAATTCCTCAGGGAACTGCAAAAAAGCACCATGGAAGAGTTTATAGGCGACTTCAAGATAAGCGGAGCCGCGGAAAGATATCTTCAAGTGGCCATCGAATGCATAATAGACATTGGCAACGAGATAATCTCCTCGCTTCAGCTCAAAAGGCCGGAGCGTTACAGGGACATCCCCTACATACTATCCGAGGCAAAAATCATACCAAAAACATTCGCCGAAACAATAGACTCAATGATAGGCTTCAGAAACCTCCTAGTCCACGACTACTCCTCCATAAACCTAAACCTCGTCTACGAATTCCTACAAACAAAACTATCCGATTTTGAAGACTTCATGAAACACGTCGCCAAATGGCTTGAAAAAACATAGAAAGCTGGCGGTTTTGACCCATCAAGACAGAGCCAAAACTCAACCAACAAAACTGCACGAAACTAGGGATCCCCCCTCTGTCCATCTCCTCCTCAAAAAGACTAAGCCCCATCCAGCAACGGATCCCGCGCAGACAAATAGTATTACATAAAAATTAAATACCATACTTTATTAAAAAAGTATGGCGAATATATGGGATACACTGTAACCGAGAAGGGTACAGTAACCATACCTGCTGAGATTAGAAGAAAGTACAAATTAACGAAAGGCTCCCGTGTTGAATTCATTGAAACCGACGAGGGAGTCCTAATTGTTCCGGCAATACCCTTGGAAAAGCTCTTTGGCGCGGATAGCGAAGTTAGGGAAAAAGTTTACCAGATGATAAAAGAACTGCAAGAGGAAAGGAGGAAAGAGGCTTCTGATGGATAAGCTCATATTGGACACAGGCGCCATACTTCTATATTTCGCCGGAGACAACCGCATAAAAGAGCTCTTCGACCACGTCACAACAGGAAAAGCTGAGGCATATACAAGCGAAGTCAACATTGCAGAGTTCTACTATAAAACCTGTGAAAAATTTGGAAGAGAAGTCGCCGATATAAGAAACCTCTCAATCAGACACTCTAAGATAACTATACTTGGAATAGATGGGAAGCTCACACGCATTGCAGGAAGCATAAAATGCGCCTATAGGGATAAAATCTCCCTTGCAGACGCCTACACACTAGCAGCAACAAAAGTGCTTGGAGGAACTCTGATCACCACAGACCACCAACTTGCGGAGCTCAAACTGGTTCAAACAAAACTTCTTCAAATTCCATAAAAATCGCACAAAAATCTCCCAAATCACCAAGTGAGGATTTAGAAAAATAGCCCAACACCCAATTATAATAACATGCTGAAGTGCAAGATTCGAGATTCTTATATTCTTAAGATATAATAAAACATAATGGAAAATCGGCAGTGATTACAATTGCAAACCAGATTAGGCGCCCCCACCATCAAAGCCTTAGTAATTCTAATTCTAGCATGCCTGATGATGAGCCAAGCCCCCCCAGCCCATGCATGGAACCCGTCTACCAGCGATTTAAGCGGGACGAATAGCTCCACAAACAATAACGTTGGCGGCGCAAATAGACGTTTCGACATTTACACGGGTACAAACATATATGGGCTACAGGCGGGCGAGGACACGGACAGCATTGCATTTCTAATAAAATTGGCGCCGCGAATAAGGGTTGGTTATACATTGTATGGATTCACTGTTGGTGGAATGCAGGGGGGCGATCAATACGAATTGCGCTTCACAATAGGCAACTACACCTTCGCAATACTATTCAGGGCTTCAGGGTCCCGTGCCGGCTCATGCAGGCTCTACTATAGAAATATCGCCAACCCTCAGTGGAGCTCTGGAGAATATTTCAACCAAACAAGCATATTCTCAGGAACAGTTTACACTTCGACAAGCGGGAACATTGGATTCGTGCTGAGAGACGCCACAAGGAGAAGCTATGGATCAGTGAAATTCATAATTAAAAAGGATTATCTCTACAGCCTAGGCGCCCGGGGCAATCTTGTGTCAGATATTTATGCATTGGCAGCAGCCAATGGTAACGGGCTACCCGGCGGAGGAGTTGCACAGCCCAACGACCGATGTCCAAGCACAGGCGGAGCCTCATGGACCCTGCAGGGCGACATACCCGACCTCCCCATGGGCATCATAATACTGACATTACCCCTAATAGCCATATACATATACCTAAGCAGGCATCCGAAAATAAGCCTCAAGCCTGTTTTTAGCTGAAAGGCTAAATAGATTCCGAACATATGCTTATGGGACATCCAAAATGATCATAGGCATAAATTCCTCAAAGAATCAGCAAAACCGAGAGTCCAATCTGAAAATTTCAGCTGGCGGGGAAATGGGGAAATTAGATATTAGGCTATACAGCATAGCAGAGGAAACCGTTGGGGGAGCCTTCCTCCTCTTCGGCGGGGGAACCCTGGCAACAGTTCTCTCAGCCATATGCAGCATAATCATCGCAAGGCTCCTTGGACCTGAACTTTATGGCATATACTCCCTTGCCCTAATCGTTCCAGGATTCCTCATGCTATTCACGGATTATGGCGTAAGCCAAGCGCTAACGAAGTATATTGCCGAAAATCAAGCCCATGGAGAGAAAAACCGAACAATTCAACTCATCAAATCAGGCCTAGCCTTCACCATGGCAACATCCATAATAATGCTGCTTATAGGATTGGCGTTGCTACAGCAGCTTACAACCCTCCTCACAAGCAGGCCGGAAATCGTCTACCTGACAGGCATCTCAATACTCCTCATAATAGTTCAGCCCATATCAACGGCAATATGCTCCGCGCTTCTAGGCTTGGGAAACATGAAGGGCTATGCCCTCGTAGACGTTATACGCCAAGCCTTTCGGGCAGTTTTAAGCCCACTGCTAATAATCCTCGGCCTAAGCGTTCCAGGCGCCGTTGCAGGCTATGTAATCGCCTTCGCCATAGGCGCAGCCGCCGCCAGCCTCCTCATCTATGGGCACTACCGCCAACTCCATGGCCGACAAAGAACCAATTTGGAGAAGCACTCCAACGTTAATGGGCTGAAATCCATGATAGCCTATGGCTTCCCACTTTACATGTCAAACACCATTCAAAGCTTCACCCTAACCTTCCGCGGAATCC
>CAZAPQ010000142.1:0-9704 GCA_964487415.1 uncultured Candidatus Bathyarchaeia archaeon
GAATGACATGCTATCTTGTGATCTTCTTAGCTTCTCTCTCGGTTTCTCTAAGCATTAGAACGTCCTGTAAGCGAACAGGGCCCTTAACATTTCGTGTGATTATGCGGCCCTTATCTCTGCCTTCCAGAATTCGGACACGAACCTGAGTTATCTCTCCAGTAACTCCAGTACGACCAATAATCTGAATTACCTCGGCAGGGGTTAGCTCTTCCTCAGATTTAGATTCTTCTTTTTCCTTACTCATCATGCGGCGCCTTTCTTGAATTGTTCGGTTCTTTTTACTATTTCCTTAACTAGATTTGCAGCTTCACCTTCATTAATAATGCAGGCTGAGGATGCAGGTACATCGATTCCCACAGCTTTCCCTATTTTATCTTTGCTTGGCACATAAACATACGGTATTTTCTTTTCCTCGCACAACAGGGGTAGGTGCGCCACAACTTCAGGCGGGTCAACATCCTCCGCTATAACCACCAGCTTTGCTTGTCCACGCTCAACAGCCTTTGTTGTCTCATTAGCACCCTTTTTAACCTTTCCTGTTTTTGCGGCTATTTGGAGGGCTTCATAGGCCGCATCTACAACCTCTTTCGGAACCTCAAATTTCACATAGAACGGTTTTGACATCAGCCTCACCCTTTTAAACGCACATCTTTATCAACAACACCTATTTATGAATGTTTCGACGAAAAATCAAAAGTTGTTCGCTACAAAAAGCAACGTAGAAAGATTTAAATAAAATTCTTCGTTGATGATCATGTTTCCGCGGGGCTATTTAAATTTGATTAGACTAGGTCGAGTGCTTCATATTAGTGCGAATCGGAACATTATAGTTAAGATTGAAAAAATCCCGAAAATTGGGGATGTTGTCTTCGACGAAAATTTAAAACCAGTTGGGAACGTTTTTGATATTTTTGGTCCCGTATCTGCACCTTATGCCTCAATTAAACCAAAGGTAAGATTACCTGAAACTCTCGTTAATAAAGTATTGTATATTTCTACTGGTAAAAAGGCAGGTAGGGTTTAAATTGGATGACGTAGAGGTTGTAGATTCAAGCTCTACGGTGCATGCCAAACAATCTAAAATACAGTTCTGCCCAGAATGCGGCAGTACAAGACTGATGCGCGATTACGAAAACGCTGAGATAGTTTGCATGGACTGCGGCGTTGTTATAGCTGCAAAGATAGCTGACAGAGGGCCTGAATGGAGGGCCTTTGATGACGAACAGAGAGCGAAAAGAACGAGGGTTGGAGCGCCAATAACATACACAATTCATGATAAAGGGCTATCAACGATGATCGACTGGCATGATAAGGATATATATGGAAAAGGATTGTCTCCAGGACAGAAGGCCCAGATTTATCGTTTAAGAAAGTGGCAACGCCGCATAAGAGTTTCGGATGCGACGGAGCGAAATCTTGCCTTCGCGTTGTCAGAAATAACAAAAATTGCCAGTAACTTAAACCTGCCCAAGAATATTGTTGAAACCGCTTCATTAATTTACAGGAGGGCCGTTAAGGAGCGCCTTATACGTGGAAGATCCATCCAAGGGGTGACTTCCGCGGCGATATACCTAGCTTGTAGGCAGTGTGGACTTCCAAGAACCTTGGAGGAGATAGCCCAAGCGTCAAGTGTGGATAAAAAGGAAATTGGCCGCAGCTATCGCTTCCTAATAAAGGAACTTAACTACTTTATTCCGCCGCTGAAGCCAAGCCAATACGTAACCAAATTCTCAAACCAGCTAACTTTACAGGGTAAAGTGGAGGAAATAGCACACAAAATTTTAGCTGCAGCAAAAGATTTGAAGCTTACATCGGGCAGAGGGCCAACGGGAATAGCGGCAGCGGCGAGCTACATAGCTTCTGTGCTTACTGGTGAAAGGAAAACGCAGAGGGAGATAGCTGAAATAGCGCAAGTAACCGAGGTGACTATTCGAAACCGTTACAAGGAACTTGTTGAGAAACTAATGTTCAGCATGACCCTTTGATGCTAGGGAGATCAGATCGTATAACAGCTTAAATTCAGGGAACGGGAAACGGAGTCCAAAGAGATAACAAATATTAAGAACGTCACAGAGAAAGTTAAGGTCATAAAGGGTGGGCTTATGCAAACCCTAAAGGAATTACGTGAAAGGATAAAATTATTAGAAACGGAACGCGCTAATTTGCTTCTAGAAATTGAGAAACTGAAGAAGGCGGCATTAGAGAGAATTAACTCGCTTGAAGCAGAAATAAGCACGTTGCGAGAAGAAGCAAAATCTTTCCAAGAGTTTCTGGGATGCGCCAGCGAGAAGGCTAACAACCAAAGTGAAAAGGCGGCAGACAAGCTTCAAAGTTGACCCTTAAGGGCTTACTTAAGTGCTTTAAATATGCCCTATAAGTTTACATTTGACCTTTCGAAGATTCCCCGTTTCTTTTTCACAGAATTAACTAGGATGGGCTATGAGAAGAGGATGCATAGAAAGGTAAGTGTTGCTCTTCAAGATATTATTAGGAAATGTAAAATTCAGGAAGCAACAGGATTAAATTTAGCTGATGCCATTCAGCTTTTGGAGGACTTAGTGGATCTGGAAGCAAGAAACCTTTTGGAGAGGGAGAAATTTAAGAAAACGGGCAGAAGGGCCCTTCTCTTACCACATTGCGCAAGGAAATATATGGACAACAGATGCAAAGCAAAATTCGAGCCTGATATTCCATCGTATATTTGCGCCCACTGCTCTGAAGATTGTCTAATTAACAAAGCAGTATCCTTAGCTGAAGGAGAGGGATACGATGTATACATTCTCCCGGGAAGTTCCTGTGTACCTAAAATTTTGAAATTTAGAAATTACGAGGGTGTT
This sequence comes from uncultured Candidatus Bathyarchaeia archaeon, assembly GCA_964487415.1. Lineage (GTDB taxonomy): Archaea > Thermoproteota > Bathyarchaeia > Bathyarchaeales > Bathycorpusculaceae > DRVV01. The sequence continues at coordinate 2,838 of CAZAPQ010000142.1, forward strand.
ATTGGAGTTGCTTGTGGTGAAGAGTTAAAATTAGCTGGAAAAGTATTGGAAAGCATGAGAATATCAGGTCAAGCTGTTCCATTGCTAAGAAATGGTTGTTCAAACACCTTTTTTAATATGCAGACATTGCAAAGAATTTTAAAGAAAAATAGGGAACTGAAGAGAGGCGGGGTCTATTAGGACATCACTCTGTCTTTTTTTTAGCTGGTTTCTTGGTCTTTTTCCTTGCTGCCTTCTTACAAGCCAACAGTCGCACCTCAAAACATTCAATAATTTAAATGGGCATTTACAGTTTATAATTTTTTGCATGCTTAAAAAGGGAGCTTTAGTTAATTATAAACATGATTAGAGTCGTGAAAACGGCTAAATTTGGTAATTTGCTACTTTACAATTTCTCTTTTCTTCCATCTAAGGTTCTTACTTCGGCAGTTTCTACATTTAACGGCAGTTCCAGCGTTTCTTGACCCACACTCTCGGCATATTTTCACGTAGAGTCTCCGCTGCTGGGCCAGTGTCTTTTTGAAGAGGTCAGTTATTGGCAATTTAATCAACCCGCATGGTGTAAATTTACCCATGGAGATGTTTTAGATATACTTTTTGCTTCGCAGAGCATAATATTTTGCTGTATGATCAAAACCGCAATGTATTTATTTATGGATAAATGATGTTATGAAGCTACAAGATGTAAGGAGAGAGGCGGTGCAAAGTGGCTGAAAGCAGCTCAGTGTTGATCGGGAAAAAGCCAGTAATGAACTATGTGCTGGCTTGCATAACCCTTTTCCACGGCGGAGCAAAAGAGGTGCATATTAAGGCAAGAGGTAGAGCAATAAGCCGCGCAGTCGACGTTGTTGAAGTAGTGAGACGACGATTTCTGCCGGATGTAAAAATCAAGAAGGTAGGAATTGGCACAGAGCAGGTGGCGCCGAAGGTAGAAGGCGGCACAGCAACAAACGTCAGCACAATCGAAATAACACTAGAACGCTAAAATTCAGCAAATCTAAAAGCTAAAAGCTCCGCCGCCCCTCCTTTATTTGTTGGAGGGTGCGCTTTTAAGTGAAAACAATGTTGTGTAGTTTCTGCTTGAAAAGCGGTATACTTTGCCAAAAATGTTCGGGTAAGGTTAAGTCTGGAGAATTTACGGAGCTTGATTTAAAGGTGGCACGTTTACTTTTGTCTCTTGAGGAAACTTATCCCTCCCTCCAAAATGTATATTTTCATAAGGCAATAGACGCTGGAAAGACGCTGGCAATAATTGTTGGTAAGGGAGATTCCCATCGTCTCCTTGGTTATGGGGGCAAAATTGTTAAAGCCTTAATGGAAAAGACAGGCAAGAATATACGTGTCTTAGAGCATAACGTTGACGATAGGAAGTTTTTGGAGGACTTATTTGCGCCCCTAAGCATAGTCACAATAAACACCATATGGCTTCCCGACGGCACAACCGAAAACAGAGTTATACTTCGGAAGAAGGGCGGCAAGTTGCCCTTCGACATTGACGCCTTAAAGGAAATAGCGTATAAGGTTCGCAGGATGACGCTGCGTGTAGAGTTTGCAGACTAGGGATGCGTGGAGTAATGGTTCTTGATTCTATTGGTGATTGGCGCAGAACCCATTACTCCACAGAAGTAAAGCCGGAGTTGGATGGCTGTGAGGTAACCCTCTTCGGTTGGGTTCAGGAGATTAGGGATCTAGGCGGCATATGCTTTATAATCCTGCAAGATTCAGAGGGAACCGTTCAGATTACTGTTCCACGGAAAAAAGTTGACTCAAATGTCCTTTCAAAGGTTGAAGCTTTGCAGAGAAGATATAGCATCGGTGTTAAGGGCATTGTGAGGAAAACTGAAATAACGCCCCGCGGAGTTGAAGTGATACCAAAGGAAATTAAGATTTTTAACACAGCCCATCCGCAATTGCCCATAGATATTACGGGAAAAGTGCCATCCAAAATTGATGTGCGGTTAGATGCCAGGGCGTTAGATCTCTGCAGCGAAAAAAACTTGGCAATTTTCAAGATTAGGCATGTGACCTTATGGGCTGTGAGGAATTTTCTTTCAGAAAAGGGCTTCATAGAAGTCCACACCCCCCGCATAATTGCTTCGGCAACAGAGGGTGGAGCAGCACTATTTTCCGTAGATTACTTTGAAAGAAAAGCCTTTCTTGCCCAAAGCCCCCAGCTGTACAAGGAACAACTTACAATGAGCTTTGAAAAGGTTTTTGAAATAGGACCATTTTTTAGGGCTGAAGAATCTCATACTAGGCGCCATTTAAGCGAGTTTATTTCTATAGATATTGAGCAAGCGTTTGCCACAGCAGAAGATGTTATGGAGTTGCTGGAGCAACTTATCAAACATGTCTGCCAAGTTATAAGTGAAAAATGCCAGAAGGAACTCGCGGTGCTAAACCATAAAATAAAAGTGCCAAACCTGCCTTTCAAACGCCTAACATACAGCAAGGTCATCGAGGACCTAGCAGGTGAAGGTATAAATGTTCCATGGGGAGAGGACATACCAACCCCGGCCTTTAGAACACTAGGGAAAATCTATCCATACTTCTACTTCATAACCGATTGGCCTACAAGTTCTAAACCATTTTATATTCAACCAAAAGAGGAGAACCCGCAGCTGTGCGAAGGGTTCGATCTCATGTGGCGATGGATAGAAATTGCTTCCGGCGGTACAAGGATAGCCTCAAAGGAGCTACTGATAAAGCGATTGAAGGAGAATGGCTTAAACCCGGAATCCTTTAAACATCATTTACAGTCCTTTGATTATGGTATGCCACCTCATGCAGGCTGGGCTATAGGGCTTGAGAGACTAATGATGATGTTGACGGGCAAGAAGAACATAAGGGAAGTGACCTTATACCCAAGGGATAGGTTCAGGCTTACACCTTAAAGGAAATATTTGGAGTCCATGAAGACATTTTATTTGAAAATGTCATAAAAGTTGATAAATGGCAACATCTTTACCTTTAGGTATGGGAGAACTATTAAAGATAGCGTGCGGAGTCTTTGGTGCAATAAATTTTGGCGAAGAACCGGTTTTTCCCTACGTGTATTGGGGATTGAGGGCTCAAAATCATAGGGGACATCAATCTCATGGTTTTCTTACATACAATAACGGGAAATTTTACATTCATAAAAGTTTGGATCTTGTGCCTAAGATAAAGTCAAGCGCAATCCATGAATGGTTCAAACGCTTACCAGGCCCTATTGGACTTGGAAATGTGAGATACACGACTTTTGGGAAAACCGACGAGGCATCCATTTTGAAGGATACACAGCCTGTCGCCGCGTCAATTAAGGGTTTCAAGCTCGCCATTTCATTTAACGGCAACATCGTTAACGCCATTAAGATCAGGGACGATTTATGCAAGAAGGAATGGAAAGGTTCTGGTTCAGGCGAGTGTGACGCAGAGATTTTATGCGCTAAAATTTTAACGAGTTTCCTGGAAAAGGGGGATCTTTTTTCCGCTGTTGAAACATGCATGAGGGATATTGAAGGGGCCTTTTCAGTTGTAGGAATAACAAAGGATGGGGAACTCTTCGCTTTTAAAGACCCGCATGGCATAAGGCCTTTATGCGCAGGGCATGATGAAAGTGGGAATGTTTACGCTTTTTCCTCCGAGTCTGTTGGTTTAGACATAAACAAATTTTTTAGAGATTTCGAGATCGAGCCAGGCGAGTTTGTAACCGTTTCAAAGGAAGGATTCAAAAGAGAGAAAATTGTTCAAAGGCGGAAGGCTTTTTGCGCATTTGAATTTGCATATTTTGCAAGACCGGATTCCCGTTTCAATGATAAGTACGTTTATGAGATAAGAGAGGAGTTTGGAAGGAATCTTGCAAGGGAAAACCCAGACATAGTTAAGGATGCAGATATTGTTATTTCGATGCCTGAAACTGGCGATGACGCTGCTTTCGGGTTGCATGATGAAACTGGCTTGAGATGGGAGCGGGCTACTAGGAGACATAGATACGTGACGGAAAGGGCGTTTATCCTGCTTAACAGAGATAGACATTCGACGATAGATAAGAAAGTCAATATTTTGCCATCTAAAGTTAAGGGGAAGCGAGTGATAGTAGCTGATGACAGTATCGTTAGAGGTGACACAACCAAAATTACAATAGAAAAGTTGCGCAGGATGGGAGCCAAAAAGGTTTACATGTTCGTCACATTTCCACGGATAATTGGACCTTGTTTTTATGGAATAGATATGGCGACGTACAGCGAGCTTATTGGAGCGAGACACACTCCAGAGGAAATAGCCAAAATAATAGGAGCAGATGCTGTCCGCTACCAGTCTATAGAGGGATATATAAGGGCAACTGGCTTTAGAGAGGACGAGTTATGTTTGGCCTGTGTGAACGGCAATTATCCAACACCTTTAGCGCAGAAAATTGCTGACGCCATGAGGAAGAGATTTCTAGAAGGACGAAAAGAAGTTGGGAGACCCTATGAACTTGAAGATTTTATAGAGGAAATTATTGGTAAAAAAGATTAGATGCTTGGCAACAATAAATAAACTGCCATTGGCTGGGATGAATTTGGTGGAAAAGGTTGGTATTCTCGTAGTTTCCTACGGCGCCCGCGAAGCTGCAATGGTTGACGCTTTCAAGAGAAGCCTAAATTACGATGTGGAAGTTTACGTGGTGGATAAGCAGCGGAACCCCTTCAATGTCAAGATGGCAGCTGAGCATGCAGTGGTTCCTGACCTGAATATTGAGGATATATGCCGCTTTGCAAAAGCCCGCAAGGACAAAATAAATTTTGGCATAGTGGGCCCGGAGAAGCCCATAATCGAGGGGGTGAGGGACCTCGTTGAGGAACAAACTGGCATACCCATGATATGCCCAACAAGGAAATATGCCATAGAAGCAAGCAAAGTTCAACAGCGACTGCTTTTTCAGCAGATAGTGCCCGAGGCCAATCCCAGGTTTAAAATCTTTAACCCAGAGGACTTCAAAATAGAGGACGAGGCTAGAAAATCCCTGTACAAGTGGCTTGATGAGCTAAATAATCAGGCTGTCGTAAAGCCGGATAAGCCAGCAGCTGGGAAAGGTGTTGGCGTCTGGGGAGATCACTTCACAACCCGAGAACAGCTCTTCATCCACTTTTGGGAGAACCTTAAACACGGTCCGGTCATAGTTGAGGAGAAAATAGAGGGGGAAGAATCAAGTTTTCAGGCTTTCTGTGACGGCAAACACTTGGCACCGCTGCCGGAGACAAGGGATTATAAAAGGGCATTCGACGGGGACAGAGGACCTAACACTGGCGGTATGGGCTCATACAAGGATGCAGGCGAAATATTGCCCTTTATGAGCAGGGCTGACAGGGAAAGGGAAATCGAAATGGTTAGTAAAATTTTTGAGAGCTTAAAGGCTGAAGACAGCAAGGCCTTAAGGGGTATTCCATTTTACGTGGCGTTCATGCATACTTGCGACGGGGCGAAGATCCTTGAGAATAACAGCCGTCCGGGAGATCCGGAGATAATAAATATTCTTCCAATACTGAAGGACGACTTTGTGGATGTATGCTTTAGGATTATTGATGGGAACCTGACAAGGGTGGAGGTGGGCAAAGAGGCAACCGTTGTGACGTATAAGGTGCCTCCAAGCTATGGTGACTATATGGAAACTTTCCCATCGCTTGTTAGGAGGGAGGAAATAGGCAAGCCTGTGGACTTGTCTGGGGCTTATGAGCTGGGAAGAAAGTACGATGGGAAAATTAGAGTTTACCCTGCGTCAATGGAGCTTAGGGGAAACGAAATTTACGCTCTTAAGTCAAGGGCTGTTGGCGTTGTTGGGATAGGAGATGACATAGAATCGGCTAGGGAGATTTCAATGGAGGGAATAGAGGCTATAAAAGGCGGAGCCCTCTGGAATAGAACAGATATAGCCTCAAAGGAGCACATAGAAAAGAGTGTTAGGCACATGGAGGAGTTAAGGAGACGGCGATGAGGGCTTTTATTTCCGATTGTGAAGGGCCTATTTCAAAGAATGATAATGCCTTTGAGTTGACAGCCCAATGTGTTCCGGGGGGCGATCGCCTTTTCACGGTTATAAGCCGCTATGATGATGTGCTTGCCGACTTTTTAAAGAGGGAGAATTATAAGGCAGGAGACACCTTAAAGCTTATTCTCCCATTTTTGAAGGCATACAGGGTTACGAACAAGACTATGCAGAATTTTTCGGCCAAAAGCTTGGTCCTAATCCCACACGTGAAGGAAGCCTTAAGGCATATTCGAGGAATAGCTCAAGCCTTCATTGTCAGCACGAGTTATGAACATTACATCAGGGCGCTTTGCGAAGCCATAGATTTTCCATACTTAAATACATACTCCACGCGGGTTGACTTAGACCGCTACGAATTGGAAGAAGAGGAAGAGGAGAGACTTAAGAAACTTGCCCAAGAGATAGCAGGTATGCCTATAATCGAGATACCGCCCCGAGCAAAGTCGCTTGAGGACTTTCCAGAGGAATATCGCAGGGCTGTTAAGCGGCTTGATGACATATTCTGGAAGGAAATTGCGGGTATGAAGATTGGGAAATTGTTGAATGAAGTTAACCCCGTGGGCGGTTATGAAAAAGCAGAGGCCGTAAGGGATGCTGCTAAAAGGGCTAATGTTGGTTTGGAGGATGTCATATATGTTGGAGATAGCATAACAGACGTTGAAGCTTTTAGGCTTGTAAGGAGCCATGGGGGGTTGACGGTTTCATTTAATGGGAACAGATATGCCATAAGAGAGGCTGAGGTCGCTGTTTTATCTGAAAGCAGCCTTGTAACATCTGTGATTGCAGAGCTCTTTGCATTTCATGGGAAGTGGGGAACACTGGAGATTCTAGAACGATGGGGTAGAGAAACATTAAGG